>RGNC01000249.1 GCA_010029175.1 Synechococcaceae bacterium WB8_1B_136
CCACCAGCAGCACCACCAGCCTTGGGCTGCTGGCCAGGGGCGACCAGGCCCAGGCCAGGCCGGCGGCTCCATCCGCCCACCACAGCAGTGGCAGCAGCGGCAGCACGCCACTGGCGGCCAGCAGCTTCAGGGGCAGGGCCCCCTGCAAGGCGCTGAGGCGCAACTGATCCGGGCGACGCCCCTTGAGGGGCACCTGCAGCACCAGCAGCGACCACAGATCCGGCGGCAGCCGCCAGAACAGGGCCGCGGGCCCCAGCGCCCCCAGGGCCCAGGTGAACAACCGCTCCAGGCCCGGCAGGGGGCCAGGGTCGGCGCCCGCCAGCACGAGCAGCAACAGTGCGGTTTCCAGGGGCAGGACCGCCAGCCCCAGCAGCTGGAGCCAGAGCAGCGGTTCGCGCCGGGCCGGGTTGCTCCGGGTGGTCACGGTCAGACGGTGAGGGTGCGGCGCTGGGTGACGAGCTTGAAGGCCTCCACCCGGTCGCCTTCCTGCCAGTTGGCGAAGCGATCGGTGCCGATGCCGCACTCGAAGCCCGTGGCCACTTCCTTCACGTCGTTTGGTGACGTAACAGCCCGCCACGGCGCTCTTGCCGATGGTGAACACGGCACGCACCTCGGCTTCGCCCAGGCTCTCCTCCACCAGCTCGGGCTCCAGCAGGCCCTCCATGGCCAGTTGGATGTCTTCCAGCAGCTTGTAGATCACGTCGTAGTCGCGCACATCCACGCCGGTGGCATCGGCGGCGCGCTTGGCGCCAGGAGCCATCGAGGTGTTGAAGCCCACAATCACGGCGCCGGAGGCGGCCGCCAGATCCACATCGGTTTCGGTGATTTCGCCCGGTGCCGACAGCAGCACCCGCACCTGCACCTCGCCCTGGGGCAGCTGTTCCAGGGAGCCGAGGATCGCCTCCACGGAGCCCTGCACGTCGGCCTTGAGGATCAGGTTGAGCTCCTTGAGCTCGCCCTCGCTGGCCTGGCCCGACATGGAACCCAGCGACACCCGGCGGGAGGCCATCTGCTGGGCCAGGCGGGTAGCCCGGGCCTCGGTGGCGCGATCGCCCACCACGGAGCGGGCGGTCTTCTCGTCGGGGTACACCTCGAACTCGTCGCCGGCGGTGGGCACTTCGCTGAAGCCCAGGGCCTCCACCGCGTAGGAGGGGCCGGCTTCCTTCACCCGCTTGCCGGTGTCGTCGACCATGGCGCGCACCTTGCCCAGCACCGGGCCGGCCGCCACCACATCGCCGGTGCGCAGGGTGCCGTTCTGGATCAGCAGGGTGGCCACGGGGCCCTTGGCCTTGTCGAGGTGGGCCTCGATCACGGTGCCCTTGGCCATGCGATCCGGGTTGGCCTGGAGGTCTTCCACCTCGCTCACCAGCAGGATCATCTCCAGCAGCTTGTCGATGTTCTCGCCCTTGATGGCGCTCACCGGCACCATCACGGTGTTGCCGCCCCAGTCCTCGGCCACCAGATCCTGGCCTGAGAGCTCCTGCTTCACGCGGTCGGCGCTGGCGCCCTCCTTGTCGATCTTGTTGATCGCCACCACGATCGGCACCTCGGCGGCCCGGGCGTGGCTGATGGCCTCCAGGGTCTGGGGGCGCACGCCGTCATCGGCGGCCACCACCAGCACAGCCACATCGGTCACCTTGGTGCCGCGGGCCCGCATGGCGGTGAAGGCCTCGTGGCCCGGCGTGTCGAGGAAGGTGATCTTGCGCGGCTCGCCGCCGTGCTCGATCTCCACCTGGTAGGCGCCGATGTGCTGGGTGATGCCCCCGGCCTCGCCGGCGGCCACCCTGGTTTTGCGGATCGCATCCAGCAGGCTGGTCTTGCCGTGGTCCACGTGGCCCATCACGGTGACCACGGGCGGGCGGCGGATCAGGTGAGCCAGATCGCTCTCCTCGATCATCTCCACCGTCTTCTTGGCGGCCTCCTGGACGTCGTCCTCCAGCACCGGCACGCCGAACTCCTCGGCCACCGCCTCGATCGTGGAGAGATCCAGGCTCTGGGTCACCGTGGCGATCACGCCCTTGAAGAAGAGGCTCTTGATGATTTCGGAGCTCTCCACACCGAGCTTTTCGGCCAACTCCTGCACCGTGAGGTTGCCCTCCGGCACCACGAGCATGTCGGGCCGCTGCTGCTTGGCCTCCCGGGCTGCCCGCAGCTCCATGGCGCGGCGGCGCTGGCGCTGGCGTGTGGTTTCCTTCTTGCGCTTGCGCATGGCCGCCATGGGTTTGGCGGCGGGGGCAGCGGTCTTGCTGCGGGGCTTGGCCGGGCGGGCCAGGCTGGCCTGCAGCACCAGCGCCTCC
>RGNC01000250.1 GCA_010029175.1 Synechococcaceae bacterium WB8_1B_136
CAGGGCCGCCGCCACCCGCCGGTCGCGCTCGCGGCCGTAGGGCTCCACATCGCGGTTCCAGGCCACCACCTCCGCCGCCAGGGCCTCCGCCAGCCGCGGCAGCTCAACGGCAGGGTCTCCCTGCAGCAGCACCAAGCGGCTGCCGGCCTGCTGCCAGCTGCGTTGCAGCTCCCGCAGGCTCTCCAGCAGGAACCACAACCGCGCCGGAGCCATGTCGGGCGCGCCGAGGATCGCGGGATCCAGCACGAACACGCCGGTCACGGCGGGGGTGGCCGCCGCCGCCGCCGCCAGGCCGAGGTTGTCCGCCAGGCGCAGATCGCGGCGGTGCCAGAACAGCCAGCGGGCCGGGGCCATCAGATCCCCAGCAGCTGCTTGGCCCGGAACCAGGCGGTCACGCTCTTGCCATCGAGATACTCATCACCGCCCGCCAACGCCGCATCGAGGGCAGCCGGCTCCAGCAGCACCACCTCGAGATCCTCGTCGTCGTCGCCGGGGGGACGCTCCACCAGGGGGGTGAGATCGCGGGCCAGGAAGAGGTGGATCACCTCATCGGAATAGCCGGGGCAGGGCAGCATCGCCCCCAGGGAATCCCAGCGGCTGGCGCTGTAGCCGGCCTCCTCCTGCAGCTCCCGCTGCATCGTGCTGAGCGGCGACTCGCCGGGATCGAGGGTGCCGGCTGGAAACTCGAGCAAACGCGTCGCCACGGCGAAGCGGTACTGGCGCAGCACCACCACCCGACCGTCCGCCAGCACCGGCACCGCCAGGGAGGCGCCGGGGTGCCTGATCACACCGAAGCGGCCCTCCACCCCCATCGGCAGCTCCAGGCGATTCACCTCGAAGCGCAGCTTGCGCGCATCGAGGCTGGCGGTGGTTTCCAGCAGGCGCGCGGGCTCTGGGGCGGGCAGGGGCGCCATGGCGGAGAGCGAATCATCGGTGCTGGCCAGCATCGCAGGGACGGACGGACCGCTGCCGGGGAACCCTCAGGACGAACCACCCGTGCCGGGGCGCTCTCCAAGGGTGCGACCACATCACCCGCCGATGTGGTCCCACTTCCCGACACAGCTCCATCCCGACTTCATCCCCACACAGCCTCCACCGCAGTGCCAGCCATGCCCGAACGCCGCCGCCGATCTCCGCAGCGCATCAATGCCCATGCGGCACGGCAGAACCTGGCGGAGCTGATGGACCGGGCCCACGCCGGCGAATCCTTCCTGCTGATGAAGTACGACCAGCCCTGGGCCCAGCTGCTGCCCCTGGATCGCGAAGCTCCGCAGCCGAAGCCGCGTCGGGAACCGGGGCGCCTGCGCCGCCTGGGTCCTCTGGCCCAACCGCGTCTCCTGCTGGAGCGATGAGGCTGCTGCTCGACACCCACGTGCTGCTCTGGTGGTGGTGCTGTCCGCGGCTGCTCACGGCGCGGGTGCGCGAGCGGCTCGAGAACCCAAGCCAGGCGGTGGTGGTGAGCGTGGCCAGCCTGTGGGAGCTGAGCGAGACGGAACAACGGGCCGAACTGCCTGAACTCAGCTCGGTGATCTGGCAGCTGCCGGAGCTGGTGTTGCAGGAGGGATTTGCCCTGCTGCCGATTCAGCCGCGCCATGGGTTGCTGGCCGGGCAATGGCGCGCACGGGGGCCGGGGCGGGCGTCGCAGAGCCGGTTACGGCCCATCGATCACACCGGTCGGCTGCTGCTGGCCCAGGCGCAGCTGGAGAACCTCACCCTGGTGAGTGCCGACACCACCCTGCAGCACACGGGGGTGCGCTGCCTCTGGTGACACCCTGCGGCCAACCCTCACTCCGGCCAGCCCTCGCGCCCGGGCAGGGGCTCGGGCCAGGCCTCGCCGGTGGCCGCGGCCGTGGCCACCAGCTGCGGCAGCCGAGCCTCTCGATCCGGCAGGAGCAGCGCTTGCCCCCAGCGCCGCTCGATCGCCTGCAGGGGAGCCAGCACGAAGCTGCGCTGGCTCCAGCGGGGATGGGGCAGCACCAGCGCGTCGTCCGCCAGCTGAAGCCCGCCCCACCACAGCAGATCCAGATCAAGGCTGCGGGGGCCCCAACGCTCCCGCCGCTCCCGACCGAAGTGGCGCTCCAGCGCCTGCAGCTGAGCGAGCAGGGCCGCAGCGCGGTCGGGAGTGGGAGCCGCAGCGCCCTGCACCACCAGCACCGCATTGAGGTAGTCGGGCTGATCAGCGGGGCCACCCACCGGAGCGGTGCAAAACAGGGGCGACCAGTGCAGCTGCAGCGCATCCGCAGCCGCCCAGCCACGCAGCTGCTGCACCAGCAGCGGCCGCAGGGCC
>RGNC01000026.1 GCA_010029175.1 Synechococcaceae bacterium WB8_1B_136
ACCACGGGCCAAGGAACCGAACAGGATCACCTTCTCGGGGGCGTAGCGCTCCACCAACCTCTGCGTGCCTGGATCCCGCAATAGCTTCTGGGGATCTCCTCACGCACACAGCGGTGATGGCTGCGACCTTCCGGGTGGACTTCGTTATGCCCAGAACAGCTCTCCTGGCGGCCATCCTGCTGCTCGCCCCCATGGCAGGCCTGGCCCAGCAACCGGTTCGCCCCCTCCCGAAAGTGGGAGGGTGTCCACTCGGCTACTACGCCTCCGGCAGCTACTGCGTGCCGAGCAGCAGCGGCAACAGCCGCGGCGCCATTGAGAAAACGGGCAACAGTTGTCCGCTCGGCTTCTATGCCTCCGGCAGCTACTGCGTGAGCAGCCCCAGCAACAACCGTGAAGCCATCCAGAAGGCCGGCAACTCCTGCCCGCTGGGCTGGTTCAGCTCCGGCAGCTACTGCGTCAAGAACCGCTGATCTCCATGGGCTTTCGCTTGCGCCGCTCCGCCCCCCTGGAGCAGCGGAAGGGCTGCCCAACGGCTGTCGCCTGCGGCCCGCTCAGCTCGATGCCCTCCAGCAGCAGCTGCTGGAGGTGCCGCGTCAGGTGTTGTTCGCTCCTGGTGCCACAGGTGCGCCATCGGATGGCTCCCTGTCTGCGCGCACCGTTGGGCTATTGGCGCTGATCGAAACCCCGGACGCAATGGAGAGCTACTTGCTCAGGGCCCGGGGTCAGGACGATGCCAAGCGCCGCGCCCAACGCTGCAGCCGGCCATGGATGGAGCCCGAAGGAAAGAGATCCCCCCGCCTGCAGGTGAACGTCCAGGCCAGCTTGAAGGCCGCGACGATGGCCTGCCGATCTGCATCTCCGCCCCCAACCCTTGAGGAGCTGCAGAGCCGGCTGGAGCCAGCGCCGTCGAAGGAGCTCAGCCTGAGCAAGGCCTGAAAAGTCAGTCGGGGTGACAGGATTCGAACCTGCGACCTAATGCTCCCAAAGCATCCGCGCTACCAAGCTGCGCTACACCCCGTTGGGCCACACCCTAGCCGCCCGGGGCCCTGTGGCTTGGGAGCCTGCTGCGCCCCCGACCGCTCCATCCCCCAGCTTTGGCCCATGGGCTCAGCACTCGATCACCGGCTGATGCCGCTGCTGCGCCCGGGTTTGCGGCTGCGCCACGCCCCCGCTTGGCTTCAGGCCCAGGGCATCGCCACCGATCGCCTGAGGCGGGTGTTGCAGACGGGGTTGCCCTGGCAGCAGCCGTTGGTGAGGGTGTACGGCCGCCAGCACCCCACGCCGCGGCTCACCTGCTGGGTGGCTGATCCAGGCTGCAGCTATCGCTACAGCGGACTGGCGCAGGCGATCACCCCCTGGACCCCGGAACTGCTTCAGCTTCGGGCCCTGCTGTCGGCAGAGCTGGGGGTCGACTTCAACAGCCTGTTGCTGAATCGCTACCGCGATGGAGCCGATCGGATGGGTTGGCATGCCGACGATGAGCCGGAGCTGGATGCCACAGCGCCCATCGCCTCCCTGAGCCTCGGCGCCACGCGCAGCTTGCGGTTTCGGCCCCGGCCCCCTTGGCAGGGGGAGCCGCCGCCGCCCTTTGCCGTCGACCTGGCGGACGGCGACCTTCTGGTGATGGATCCACCCACCCAGCACCACTGGCAGCACGCCTTGCCGGCCCGCGCCCGGGTGGGCAGCGAGCGTATCAACCTCACCTTTCGCTGCATTCGGCCGGCCTGACTTCAGCCCAGCACCGCCACGCAGTCGATCTCCACCCGCGCATCCTTGGGCAGGGCGGCCACTTCCACGCAGGCCCGGGCCGGCGACACCCCCTGGCCGAACACCTCGGCGTAGATCGCGTTCACCTTGGCGAAGTCGGCCAGATCGGCCAGGAACACGGTGGTGCGCACCACCTGCTGGGGGGTGCAGCCGGCCTCCGCCAGCACGGCCTGCAGATTGGCCAACACCTGGCGGGTTTCCGCCTCCACATCACCGGCGCCCACCATGGCGCCACTGGCCGGATCCAGGGCGATCTGTCCGGAGCAGAACAGCAACCCGGCGGCCTTGACGGCCTGGTTGTAGGGGCCCACGGGAGCGGGCGCCGCTGCGGTGGTCACGGCGGTGATCAGGGCCTCTGGGCCTACGGATGCCATGGCGATGGAAGATGGGCTGCCGAGCCTATGGCCGACCGCCGTTGATGCGCCCCGAGCTGCCCAGCCCTGAGCTGCCGTCCCGGCCGCAGCTGGAGCTGTGTGGGCTGTGGCACCGCTATCGCGGACCGGCCGCGGGGGGCGACTGGACCCTGCGGGCCATTGATCTGCAGCTCCAGCAGGGCGAGTTGCTGGGATTGCTGGGCCCCTCCGGCTGCGGCAAGACCACCCTGCTGCGCCTGATCGCCGGCTTTGAGCGCCCCGAACGCGGCAGCGTGCGCATCGGCGGCCAGGAGGTGGCGGGGCCCCACCGCTGGCTGCCGCCGGAGCGCCGGGGGGTGGGGATGGTGTTCCAGGACTACGCCCTGTTTCCCCACCTCGATGCCTGGCGCAATGCCTGCTTCGGCCTCAAGCGCGGCCAGGACAGCAGCCGCGCCGCCTGGCTGTTGGAGTTGCTCGGCCTCAAGGGTCTGGAGGGGCGCTACCCCCACGAGCTCTCCGGCGGCCAGCGCCAGCGGCTGGCCCTGGCCCGCGCCCTGGCTCCCGGCTGTTCCCTGGTGCTGCTGGATGAACCCTTCTCCAACCTGGATGTGGAGGTGCGGCTGCGGCTGCGCTCCGAGCTCCCCGGCGTGCTGGCCCGCTGCGGTGCCAGTGGTGTGATCGTGACCCACGACCCCGAGGAGGCCCTGGCCATCTGCGATCGGGTGGCGGTGCTGGAATCCGGCCACCTGCACCAGTGCGCCAGTCCAAGGGAGATGGTGGAGCGGCCGGCCACGGGCTTTGTGGGGCGCTTCGTGCTCCAGGGCAACCTGCTGCCGGCCCACTGGCAGGGGCCACACCTGCACACGCCCTTGGGCTGGCTGGAACCCGCCGCCAACACCAGCTCGGTGCCGCTGCCGCCGCCGGGGGAGCCCCTGGAGGTGCTGGTGAGTCAGCAGGGGCTGGCGCTGCAGCCCGACCCCGAGGGCAGCGCCTGGGTGTTGGGCCGGGAGTTTCTGGGCCGGGAATGGCTCTATCAGGTGCAGTGCGGTGAGCTCAAGCTGCGGCTGCGGCTGCCCCTGCAGGCCGACCATGGCCGCGGCCTGCGCTGCCGCGTGGTGCTGCGGCCCGGAGAGCCCGCCCGGCTGTTCCCCGGTGGCCAGGCGTTGGTGGCTGCCTCCGTGAGCCCCCAGCTGCTCTGACGCAGCGGCGGGATCAGCCGCGCCAGAGATCTTTGCTAGCGCGGCGCCGGCGCAGGGCGTCGCCATCGCCGGCCCGCACGAACAGGTTGGTGGCCCGCTCCAGGGCCACGGTGCTGGGGATGGTGGGCCGGCCGGCGGCGCGGTCCTGGGTCACCCGCGCCAGCCGCTCGGCGATGGCGGCATCGCCAGGCTCCTGGGCTGCGGCCCAGCGCAGATTGGCCTCGGTGTATTCGTGGGCGCACCACACCCGCGTGTCGGGGGGGAGGGCCGCCAGCCGTTGCAGCGAGGCGTGCATCTGCTCCGGCGTTCCCTCAAACAGCCGGCCGCAGCCACCGGCAAACAGCGTGTCGCCGCAGAAGAGCTCTCCGCCGCCGGCTGGCGCCCCTGCCAGCGGCGGCAGGTAGTAGGCGATGTGGTGGCGGGTGTGGCCTGGCACCTCGATCACCTCCACGGGGCGCCCCAGCAGCGTCCATCGATCCCCTGCCGCGACGCCCCGGGTCTGGAGGGGAATGCGCTCCCGATCGGCCCCGCTGGCGATCACCGCCGCCCCGGGCCAGCGGCGCAGCAGCTCCGGGGTGCCGCCGATGTGGTCGCTGTGGTGGTGGGTGTGCAGGATCGCCACCAGCTCCAGACCCCGCTGCTCCAGCCAGGCGATCACCGGTGCCGCCACGGCCGGATCCACCACCGCCGCCCCGGGTCCATCGCCGTGCAGCACGAACACGTAGTTGTCGTGGAGCACGGGGATCAGCGAGACCTGCGTGGCGGGTGTGGCAGGGCCCGTGGTGGTGACGCTCAGGTGGGGCTCCATCGTTAAAGTCCCGGTTCAGGCTTCGCCCCATGATCACCGTCGCGCTGGCCAAGGGTGCCCTCCTCAAGGATTCGGTGAGGCGCTTCGCCGCCGCCGGACTGGATTTCGCCGCGGTGCTCGACCCCGCCAACCGCCAGCTGATGGTGCCCAGCGCCTGCGGCCGCGCCAGTGCCCTGCTGGTGCGCAACGCCGATGTGCCGGTGTATGTGGCCTACGGCCAGGCCCAGCTGGGGGTGGTGGGCTACGACGTGCTCAATGAGCACCAGCTGCCCGTGGCCCAGCTGCTGGATCTGGGCTTCGGTGGCTGCCGCATGAGCGTGGCCGTGAAGGCCAGCAGCCCCTACCGCCGCGCCGCCGATCTGCCGGCCCACTGCCGCATCGCCAGCAAGTTCACCCGCTGCGCCCAGGCCTACTTCGACGCCCTGGACCTGCCCGTGGAGTTGATTCATCTGGCGGGTTCGGTGGAGCTGGGGCCGATCACCGGCATGAGCGAGGCCATCGTGGATCTGGTGGCCACCGGCCGCACCCTCCAGGAGAACGGCCTGATCGCCATCGAGGATCTCTTCCACTCCACCGCCCGGCTGGTGGGCCATCCGCTCGCCCTGCGCCTTGATGGCGGTGAGCTGCAGGCGATCGTGGATCAGATCGCGGCGGCCAGCCCGGCGCCGGTGGCCGCCTGATGGCCGGGCGCGATCGGCAACGGTTGATGCGGCTGGCTCCCTACCTGGGGCGCGACCGCCGGCGTCTGCTGCTGATGCTGGTGTTGCTGATCCCGGTGGCGGGCGCCGCCGCCGTGCAGCCGCTGCTGGTGGGCCAGGCCATCTCCGCCCTGCGCCACGAACCGGTGCTCCCCTGGCTCACGGGCATGCCTGTGCCCCAGCAGCTGCGCACCCTGGTGGGCTTGCTGCTGGTGGCGGTGCTGGTGCGCCTGGGCCTGCAGGGTCTGCAGAGCTTCAACGTGCAGGCGGTGGGCCAGCGGCTCACGGCCCGCATTCGCAACGACCTGTTCGCCCACGCCCTCGACCTCTCGCTGCGCTTCCACGACCGCACCCCCGTGGGCAAGCTGCTCACCCGACTCACCAGCGACGTGGATGCCCTGGCGGAGGTGTTCGGCAGTGGCGCCGTGGGGATCCTGGCGGACCTGGTGACCCTGCTGGTGATCGCCGCCACGATGATCAGCATCGAGCCACGGCTCGGCATCCTGCTGCTGGCTTCGCAGGTGCCCGTCACCCTCACGATGCTGTGGCTGCAGCGGCGCTACCGCAAGGCGAACTACCGCGTGCGCGAGGAGCTGAGCCAGCTCAATGCCGATCTGCAGGAGAACCTCCAGGGCCTGGAGGTGGTGCAGATGTTCCGGCGGGAGGCCATCAACAGCCAGCGCTTTGCCGTCACCACCCAGGCCTACAAGCGGGCTGTCACCGGCACGATCTTCTACGACTCCGCCATCTCGGCCCTGATCGAGTGGGTGTCACTGGCGGCGGTGGCGGTCGTGCTGGCCCTGGGGGGCTGGATGGTGACCACCGGCGCCATGGGCCTGGGCCTGCTTACCACCTTCATCCTCTACTCCCAGCGCCTGTTTGATCCCCTGCGCCAGCTGGCGGAGCGGTTCACCCAGATCCAGGGGGGGCTCACCGCCGTGGAGCGCATCGGTGAGCTGCTGGAGGAGCCGATCGAGATCCAGGAGCTGCCGTTGGAGCGGCGCTCCGCCGCCGCCGTTCGCAGCGGGGGGGAACGCAACAGCCCCGGTGAGGTGATCTTTGAGAACGTGTCGTTCGCCTACCGCGACGACGATCCGATCCTCACGGATCTCTCCTTCCGGATCGCTCCTGGCGAACACGTGGCCCTGGTGGGTCCCACAGGGTCGGGCAAAACCACGGTGATCCGCCTGCTCTGCCGGCTCTACGAGCCCCAGCGGGGCCGCATCCTGCTGGATGGCATCGACATCCGCGAGCTGCCAATCCCCACCCTGCGCCAGCGGCTGGGGGTGGTGCTGCAGGACACCTTCCTGTTCAGCGGCAACGTGGCCGACAACCTGCGTCTTGATGCCCCCATCGGCGATGCCGAGCTGGAGCGGATCTGCGCGGAGCTGGGTCTGGAGCCCCTGCTGGATCGCCTGCCCCGGGGCCTGGCCACGGAGCTGCGGGAGCGGGGCGGCAATCTTTCCTCCGGGGAACGGCAGCTGCTCTCGGTGGCGCGGGTGGCGATCCGCAACCCCTCGGTGCTGGTGATGGATGAGGCCACCGCCTTCATGGATCCCTCCACCGAGGCCACCCTGCAGCGCGACCTCGACAAGGTGCTGCGCGATCGCACCGCCATCGTGATCGCCCACCGCCTGGCCACGGTGGAGGCCTCCGACCGCATCCTGGTGCTCAAGCGGGGGCGTCTGATCGAACAGGGCAACCACCGGGAGCTGCGGGCTGCCGGGGGGCTCTACGCGCAGCTGGCCGAACTCCAGGAGCGGGGCTTGGCCAGGCTCTGAGCAGCGTGGTCGGCCTCCGAGGAGGCCAGGCCTTGCTCCTCCAGCCAGTGCTCGATGCAGGCCGCGAGCTGCTGAGGCGCACTGCGCATCGGCAGGTGGCCCTGGCCGGCCAACAGCTCCACCTGGTGCTCGCTGCTGTAGCCCGCCAGATGGCACACATAGCGGGGCTCCATCACCGTGTCGCGCTCACCGGCGATCCAGAGGCTGGGCACCGCCAGGGCGGCGGTGAGGGCCGGCAGCTGCTGCACGGCACCGCGCTGCATGCTGCAGGCCAGCAGCCCCTGGGCCGCCCGCCGCTCCGCCACCAGGGGGCTGCGGATGGGCGCCGTGCCCGGCAGCTGGGCCAGCCAGGTGGGGCGCCAGCGCAGAAAGGCGGCTCCGCCGCGACGCACCAGCCGGAAGGGCCGTGGCTGATACACCCCACCGCCGGCCGCCACCTGCACCACCGCTGCCAGTTGATCCCCGAGCTGGCCGGCGGCATGCAACACCAGGCTGCCCCCGAGGGAATGGCCGATCAGCACCAGCTGCCGTCCCTCGGCCCGGGTTCGGGCCTGCTCTGCCAGCCAGCGGCCATAGCTGGCCAGGCTGGGCTGCAGCCCCCGCGGCCGCGGTTCGGTGCCGAAACCAGGCAGGGTCGGGGCCCAGGTGCTCCAGCGGGGCTCCAGCTCGGCCTGCAGCGGTTCCCACAGCCGGCCTGAGAGCAGCCAGCCATGCACACACACCAGCAGGGGAGAGCGGTTCAGGGGCGCAGGCGAACAGGTGCTCTCCAGCCTGCAACAGGTCGGGCCACACTGGGGCAGGATTGTCCCAATGCTTAGCTCTCCCCCCACCGACCTCCAGGAGCTGTACGGGCGGGGCCATCGGCTCTGTCCCACGGCCAATGCCGCCCTCCAGCTGGTGCTGAGCACAGAGCGGGAGATCGATCTCTACGAACTCGAGCAGCTCTGCGATGCCGTGGGCTGGAGTCGCCGGCCCATGCGCCGGGTGCGCAAGGCCCTGCAGCACAGCCTGCTGGTGGTGGGCCTGTGGCGCCATGACGCCCGCCTGCCCAAGCTGGTGGGGTTTGCCCGTTGCACCGGCGATGGGGTGATCGAGGCCACGGTCTGGGATGTGGCCGTCCACCCCCTCTACCAGGGGGCAGGCCTGGGGCGGCAACTGATGGTGTACGTGCTCGATCTGCTGCGGGAGATGCAGGTGGAGCGGGTGAGCCTGTTTGCCGATCCTGGCGTGGTGGCGTTCTACGGCGCCCAGGGCTGGCAGCTGGAGCCCCGCAACCGTCGCTGTGCCTTCTGGTACTCCCCCTGACTCAGCGCCCCGTTGGGGGCATCAACGGGACCTGGCACTGGTGGGGCCGGGAGCGTAGTAGCGCTCTGCCAGCTCCTCGACGCTGCGACCCTGGCGCCACTGGCGACGCAAGCAGGCATTGCGCCAGGCCGTGGACAGCAGGCCCCGCTGCCGCCAGCGGCGCCCATCCACCCGCAGCTGCCCCCCCAGCCGCTGCACCCGGGCCCGGCGGCGCAGGCGCAAAACCAGATCGAGGTCTTCCATCAGCGGCAGGGGGGCGATGCCGCCGCAGGCCTCCAGCAGCCCACGGGAGAGCAGCAGCCCCTGGTCGCCATAGGGCAGCTGCCGCAGCCGCGTGCGCAGGGCCACCGCCAGTTCCAGCAGCCTCAGCCCAGGGCTGGCCCCCTGCACCCGCAGGTCGAAGCACCACAGCCGCGGCGGCCCGCTGCCCGGTGCCGTGATGGCCGCCTGCACCCGCTCGGCCCAGCCCGGCAACAGGCGGGCATCGGCATGCAACAGCAGCAGCCAGGGGGCGGTGGTGGCCGCCACGCCACGGGCCAGCTGCAGGCCCCGACCCGCCGGGCTGGTGAGCACCTTGGCCCCCGCCAGCTGCGCCAGGGCGGCCGTGCCGTCGGGGCTGGCGCCATCCACCACCACGATCTCGGCGATCAGGCCCGCTGGGGCCTGGGCCAGATCCGCCAGCAGCGCCGGCAGCCGCTGCGCTTCCTGCAGGGCCGGGATCACCACGGCCAGGGGGGCTAGCGCCGCCATGGCCGCAGATCCTCCGGGCGGTCAAGGTCTTGGCGCTGGGCCAGCCAAGCGGGCTGGAGGCCGGCGGCGGCCGCTGCAGCGCAGGTGCGCTGCAGCACCGTGGCAGTGCCCCAGGGCATGCCGGCCATCAGCCGGTAGCCGGCCAGGGCCATGCCCCGGCGATTGAGGCCGATCAGCCAGTAGCCCCCGTCTGCGGCGGGGCCCAGCACCAATGGCTGATTCTCCAAAAGGTGAAAGGCCTCAGCCAGATCCGCCGCCTCCAATCCCGGCAGGTCGGTGCCGATCAGCACCACGGCCTCGGCGCCGGCACGGAAGCCGCGCCGCAGTTGCCGTTGCATGCGGGTGCCCAGGTTGCCCCGCCCCTGGGCCACGGCCTCTGGGGCCCCCAGGGCGGCCGCCCAGCGCTCCAGGGCCCTGGGGCCGAGGCCATCGGCCGCCAGCACCAGCCGGGCAGCGGCCTGCTCGGCACCCCGCCGGGCCACCGTGAGGGTGTGGATCGTGAGCCGCCGCTGCAGGCGCGCCGCAGCCGCCTGGCCGCAGCCGGCGGCGAGGCGTCGCTTGCAGCGTCCCGGGGCAGGCCAGCGGGCCATCACCACCAGCTGCCGCCGTGCGGGTGGGTGTGGAGGCACCCGGTTCAGTTCTGGCGGGGCAGTTCGGCGGGTTGCAGCCGCAGGTCAAGGGTGCGTTTGCCCCGCTGGATCTGCACCGAGAGCACCTCCCCCACGCGGCCCTGATCCACCGCCACCTGCACTTCCGAGGGGTTGTCCACCGCGGCCTTGCCCACCCGCTCGATCAGGTCGCAGGGGCGCATGCCGCTGCGGTCGGCGGGACTGCCGGGCATCACCTCCACCACCACCACGCCGTTGATCTCCGGCAACTGGCATTCGGCGTTGGTGGCATTCACCTCGCGGGCCAGCTGGGGGGTGAGGGCCTGCAGGCGCACCCCGATGTAGGGGTGGGAGGCACGGCCCCGCTCCAGGATCTGGGCCGCGATCTGGCGCCCCAGGTTGATGGGGATGGCGAAGCTCAGGCCGGCGCCGGGGGCCTGGCGGATCGCGGTGTTGATGCCGATCACCTGGCCGCGGTCGTTGATCAGCGGCCCGCCGCTGTTGCCGGGGTTCACGGCGGCGTCGGTCTGGATGTAGGGCACCCGCTGGCCCTCGCCCACCGCATTGGTGCGCTGCACGGCGCTGATGATGCCGGCGGTCACGGTGTTGTCGAGGCCGAGGGGGTTGCCGATGGCGATCGCCCATTCGCCCGAGCGCACCCGGGCGGAATCCCCCAGGGGGGCCACCGGCAGGTTGCTGGCGGCCACCTTCACCACCGCCACGTCGGTGACGGGATCGGAGCCCAGCACCTTGCCGCTGAAGCTGCGGCCATCGGGGAGGGTCACATCCACCTCATTGGCACCATCCACCACGTGGGCGTTGGTGAGAATCACCCCATCGGAGCGGGTGATGAAGCCCGAGCCCTGGCCCTGTTGCTGCTGCACCGGTGGGCCGCTGCCGAACAGCCCCCCCAGGGGGTTGATCACCCGCTTCACGGTGTCGATCCGCACCACGGCGGGGCCCACCTTGTCGACGGCGCTGACGATGAAGTTGTTGCCCGGTTGCAGCGGTGCTGCCGGCGGCGCATCGCTCACCCGGGCGGGGTCGCCGCCATGGCGGCCCGGCAGGCCTGGAATGCTGCCGCTGCAGGCGCTCAGCAGGCTGGCGGCAAGCAGGGTGCCGAGCACAGCGGCACGGCGGGGCACGGGCATCAGAGGGGCCATGCAGGCAGCGCGGGAGGCCATGGTGTGCGGTGCATCATCGACAACTGACAGGGCCGCGGGCGACCCCTATATTCAAGCCCCCAGGGGCGTGGCGTGACGGTGCAGCAGGGGGAGCAGCTGTGGCGTCAGGTTCAGGAAGCCCTCCAGGGCAACCTCTCCAAACCCACCTTCGAAACCTGGATCCGGCCGGCCCGCTGCGCTGGCTTCGAGGCCGATCAACTGGAGCTGCTGGCCCCCAACGCCTTCGCCTGCGGCTGGCTGCGCAAGAACTATCTGGCCACGATCGCCGCGGTGGCCAGCGAGATCGCCGGCCGGCCGATCGGCGTGGCGGTGGAGTCCAGTGCCGAGGGAGAGGCGGCGGCAGGGTTGGCGCCCCTGAACGACGCCGTGGCTCCGGGCGAGGCGTCCCCCATCGGTGAATCCAGGGTTCTGCCGACCCGGACGGGCACCGCGCCAGGCACTGCCACGGGCGAGGCACCCCGCAAGCTGGCCCCCGGCCTCAACCCCCGCTACGTGTTCAACCGCTTCGTGGTGGGCCCCAACAGCCGCATGGCCCACGCGGCGGCCCTGGCGGTGGCGGAGGCGCCGGGGCGGGAGTTCAACCCGCTGTTCATCTGCGGTGGCGTTGGCCTGGGCAAGACCCACCTGATGCAGGCCATCGGCCATTACCGCCTGGAGATTGATCCGGAGGCCCGCGTGGCCTACGTGAGCACCGAGACCTTCACCAACGACCTGATCCAGGCCATCCGCAAGGACGGCATGCAGAAGTTCCGCGACCGCTACCGCGCCGCTGATCTGATCCTGGTGGACGACATCCAGTTCATCGAGGGCAAGGAATACACCCAGGAGGAGTTCTTCCACACCTTCAATGCCCTGCACGAAGCCGGCCGCCAGATCGTGATCGCCAGTGATCGGCCGCCCTCCCAGATCCCGCGGCTGCAGGAGCGGCTGATCTCCCGCTTCTCCATGGGCCTGATCGCCGACATCCAGCCCCCCGATCTGGAAACGCGCATGGCGATCCTGCACAAGAAGGCGGAGCATGAGCGCATGAGCCTGCCCCGCGATCTGATCCAGTACCTGGCGGGCCGGTTCACCTCCAACATCCGCGAGCTGGAGGGAGCCCTCACCCGGGCCGTGGCCTTTGCCTCGATCACCGGACTGCCGATGACGGTGGAATCGGTGGCACCGATGCTGGATCCCGCGGGCGTGGAGGTGGAGGTGACACCGGCCCAGGTGATCAACAAGGTGGCCGAGGTGTTCGGGGTCGCGGTGGAGGACATGAAGAGCTCCAGCCGCAAGCGCGCCGTGAGTCAGGCCCGCCAGGTGGGCATGTATCTGATGCGCCAGGGCACCAACCTCTCGCTGCCCCGCATCGGCGATGAGTTCGGCGGCAAGGACCACTCCACGGTGATGTACGCGGTGGATCAGGTGGAAAAGAAGCTGAGCACCGATCCCCAGCTGGGCCGTCAGGTCCAGCAGGTGCGCGACCTGCTGCAGATCGATTCGCGCAAGCGCACCCGCTAGTGATTCAGCCGGTGATCGGCTGGCTGGGGTCCAGGCCCTCCACCTCGCCGGAAAACACCCGGCTGGCGGTGATGTCCTCGGCTTCGAGCGTCATCAGGTCGAGCTTGGTGAGGCCGCGATCCATGCCGTTGAACAGGCGGTTGGCCTGACGCATGCGGGCCCGATCGATGGCGTTGCGAATCGAGCGCGCGTTGGCGAAGAAGGGCAGCTGCATGCGCCGCTGGATGTAGTCGGCGAAGGCGGCGGTGGCATCTTCACTGAAGCGGTAGTTCTCCTCCGCCAGGATCAACTTGGCGATGGCCAACAGTTCTTCGGCCGAGTAGTCGGGAAAGTCGATGTGGTTGGCCACCCGCGAGGAGAGCCCGGGGTTGGATTGGTAGAACACATCCATGCGATCTTTGTAGCCAGCGAAGATCACCACCAGATCGTCGCGGTTGGCCTCCATCACCTGCAGCAGGATTTCGATTGCCTCGGCGCCGTAGTCGCGTTCGTTCTCCGGCCGGTAGAGGTAGTAGGCCTCATCGATGAACAGCACCCCGCCCATGGCCTTCTTGAGCATCTCGCGGGTTTTCGGCGCCGTGTGGCCGATGTACTGACCCACCAGGTCGTCCCTGGTGGCGGTCACCACATGGCCCTTGCGCACATAGCCGAGGCGGTGCAGGATCTGGCTCATCCGCTCGGCCACGGTGGTCTTGCCGGTGCCGGGGCGCCCCGTGAACGACATGTGCAGGCTCGGGGCCGTGGTGGCCAGCCCCACCTGCTTGCGGGCCCGCTCCACCACCAGCAGGGCGGCAATTTCGCGGATGCGGGTTTTCACTGGCCGCAGGCCGATCAATTCCTGATCCAGCTGCTCCAGCACCTGCTGCACCTGGGCGCCTTCGTAGGCCGCCTGCAGGTTCACCGGGGTGCTGTCCGGTGCATTCAACAGGCTGTTCGACTGCTCAGAGCAGGCCATCGATCGCCGCGGCAAAGGCATGGTCAGCCTCGCCGATCGGCTGGTCTTCCGCCTCGGCCCGCAGGGTGATGTTCACGTAGGTCCGTCCGAAGCTGATGTCCGGGTAGCGGCCGCGGGCTTCGCAGAAATCGTTGAGGCGATCCAGGAAGTCGCGGTTGCCGGCGTAGTCGGTGAACTCGATGCGCCGTTCCAGCCACTCCACGCGATCGGGTTTGGGCCGGGGGGTCCACTGGTGCTCCATGGGCTGACCTTACGCCGCCAGGCAGTCGGTGCGGGCGATGCCGAGCCGCTCGGCCCAGGCCTGGGCATGGGCGCCGTTGGCGGCCTGGGCCGCTGGATCGCTGCTGTTGAGGGGATGGGGCATGGTGCCGTTGATGGCGGCGTTGGTGACGCAGAACATCGACTTCTGGAAGCTCATGCAGATCTTCACGCGCACATCACCCTCGCCGCGGGTGCGCTGCAGATACCACTGGTGCAGCTTCGGCGGCAGGTGGCGATACATGTCCTGCATCAGCAGGCTGGGGGGAATGCCGGCGCCCATGCTCGGCAGCGGGTCGGCATAGAGGGCCCCGTAGGTGAACCGGGCCTGATCGGGGGAGATCTGCTGGGCCTGGGCGTTGAAGCTCACGGTGCCCAGGAAGGGCATGCCCCGCAGGAACACCGCCTCCACGTAGGGCACCGCCACATCCACCAGGAAGGTGAGCCCGGCCTCCGGCGGCAGCACCCAGAAATGCTCGCCGCCGATGGTCACGCCGTAGTGGATCGGGTTGGCGGCCGCGGCCACCAGGCCGTCCTTGATGAAGGCCACCACGCCGGGGATGTCGCGCACCCGCCCGTCGCGCTCGGCGGCGGCCAGATCCAGGAACAGATCGCTCATCACCCGCCAGAACTGGCCCAGGGCATGGGTGGTGGCGGCCGAGCGAATCAGCTCCGGCAGGAAACCGGGAAACAGCGGTGCCAGCACCGCCAGCAGCGGATCCCGGCGACGCTTGGCGGCGATGATGCGCCGGCAGTTCTCGGCGAAGGCCTCGGAATCCAGGTAGGCATCCATGCCGCCGGTGGCATGCCAGAACATCGCCTTCTGGCAATACTCGGCGTACTCGAAGTTGATGCGGTCGTGGTTGAGGTGGCGCCAGATCTTGCCCAGGCTCAGATCACCATCGAGGTATTTGAAGATCGGAATCGGATTGAGAAACTGATGCTCGGCCTGATAGATGAGATTGATGCTGTAGGCATCGAGCACCTCGCCATAGCTCTCCAGGATGCCCACCACCTCCAGCAGGTGATCGGCGCTATCGGTGAGCAGGGTTTCGCTGGCCAGCAGGCGCCGCTTCACCTCCTCCTGGTCGATCGAGAGGTTGGCGTGAACCAGGTCGGCGGGAATGATCGGCATCTCAGCCCAGCCCCCCGCTGCCGGTGGTGAGCGTGGCCAGGGCGGTGGTGGCCACTTCGCTGATGCGCCCCAGGCTGTGGGGCCACACCCCGATCAGCACCACCCCTGCGGCGAGGGCCAGGGCGGGAATCGTTTCGCGGGGCGCCACCGGCGCCAGTTGCACGTCGAGGCGTGCATCGGCCACCGCATCGCCACTGGGCGGGGTGATTGCCAGCCGGCCGAAGAAGGCACGGTTCACCAGCAACAGGAAATACACCGCCGTGAGCCCCGATCCCACCATCGAGAGCAATGTGGCCAGCGGGAACGCCGTGATGCTGCCGCGGAACACCAGAAATTCCGAGATGAAGCCAGCCATTCCCGGCAGTCCGGCGCTGGCCATCACCGCCACGGTCATCAGGGAGCCGGTGAGCGGCAGCCCCCGCTCAGGGTTGAGCAGACCCCGCAGCACCTCCAGGTCGCGGGTGCCCGTCTTGCGGTACACGATGCCCACCAGCAGGAACAGCAGGGCCGAGATCAGGCCGTGGCTCACCATCTGGAACACCGCCCCCAGCAGGCTCACGGGGGTGTTGGCGGCGGCGGCCAGCAACACATAGCCCATGTGGCCCACGGAGCTGTAGGCCACCATGCGCTTCATGTCCGTCTGGGCGATGGCGGCCAGGGAGCCATAGAGCACCGAAACGGCAGCCCAGATGGCCAGGGCCGGAGCCAGGCGCTCCCAGGCCTCTGGGAACAGCTGCAGGCCGAACCGCAGCAGCCCATAGGTGCCGAGCTTGAGCAGCACGCCCGCCAACAGCACCGACACCGGTGTGGAGGCCTGGGTGTGGGCATCCGGCAGCCAGTTGTGCAGGGGCACCAGCGGGATCTTGATGCCGAAACCGATCAGCAGCGCCCCCAGCAGCCACAGCTGTCCGCCCATGGCCAGGCGATCACTCAACACGGGGGTGAGGCTGAAATCCACCTGGCCGGTGAGCAGGGCGAGCCCCAGGAAGGCCCCGAGGATCAGCATTCCCGAGGCGGCGGTGAAGATCAGGAACTTGGTGGCCGCATAGGCGCGGTTCACGCCACCCCACACGGAGATCAACAGCCAGAGCGGGATCAGTTCCAGTTCATAGAAGAGGAAGAACAGCAGCAGGTTGTCGGCCAGGAAGGCGCCATTCACCGCGCCGCTGATCAGCAGCAACATGGCGAAGTAGAGGCGCGGCCGCTGGCTGATGTCGCGGGTGATCACGGCTGAAACGAGCGTGAGGGCACCATTGATCAGCACCAAGGGCAGCGACAGGCCATCCACCCCGAGGGCGTAATCCAGCCCGATGCCCGGCAGCCAGCTGTGCTGCTCCCGCAGTTGCAGGCCCACCTGGGCCGGATCAAAGGCCAGGGCCGTTGCCAGGCTGAAGGCCAGCTGCACGGCCAGGATCCCGATGGTGATCTGCCGCAGCCGTGATGGTGTGGGGTTGCCGGGCCACAGCAGCAGGGCCAGGGTTCCCAGGAAGGGAATCAGCAGCAGGGATGTGAGCAGCATTGCTTCAGCTCACCCCCCGCAGCACCTGGAGGGAGCCCAGCAGCACCACCACCGCCAGAACCACCGTGAGCACATAGGTTTGCAGCTGGCCACTCACGGTGAGCCTGAGCCCTTCGGCCGTTGCCAGCGACAGGCGTCCGAGCCCATCCACCATACCCTTCACCACGGTGATGTCAAACCAGCGGGTGAGCCGGGCCAGGGAGGCCACGGGACGCACGATCGTGCGCCGGTAGATCTCGGGGGTGTAGAAGTCGTAGGCCAGCAGATCCTGCAGCAGCCTCAGGGTGGGGCGGCGGGAGCGCGACCAGAAGGCATCGCTTGGCGCCAGGGATCCGGCCAACACGCCCACCAGGCCGCTGGCCACCACCGCCAGACCCACCGGCAGGCTGAAGGAGGCAATGCCTGGCACCGGGTCGATGCGCTGCATGATCGCCGGCACCAGCAACACGATCACCGCCAGGCTCACCATCGGCAGGGCCATCAACCAGTTCACCTCAGGGGCCCGCTTGGTCTTGGGGGTGGCTGGGCCCAGGAATACGGAGCGGTACACCCGGGTCACGTTGGCCGCCGCCAGGCTGTTGGTGACCAGAAAGATCAGGGCGATGGCCGGGGCAACCTCGCGCAGGTTCTCCACCAGCAGGCCGTAGCACCAGAAGCCCCCCAGCGGCAGCAGGCCCACCAGCCCGGCACTGCCCACCAGGAAGGCCACCGCGGTGGCCGGCATGCGGGTGCCCAGGCCCCCCAGCTCGGTGAGGTCCTGGCAGTTGGTGGTGGCGATGATGCTGCCCACGCTCATGAACTGCAGGGCGCGGGCCAGGCCATGGGCAAACAGCAGCAGCAGCGCGATGCCGGGTTTCTGCAGGGCGATGGCAATGAACACCAGCCCCAGATAGGAGGTGGTGGAGTAGCTGAAGGCGCGCTTGAGATCCACCTGGGCGATCGCCACCAGGCCGCCCCCCAGGGCGCTGATGGTGCCCACCGCCAGCAGCACCGTGGTGGCCAGCGGCGAGAGGGCCACCACCGGCATCAGCTTCATCAGCACGATGGCGCCACAGGTGACCACCACCGAGTTGCGCAGGATCGAGGCGGGGTTGGGGCCCTCCATGGCCTCATCCAGCCAGAGGTGCATGGGGAACTGGGCGCACTTGCCCATCGGGCCGGCAATCAGGCCCAGGCCCAGCAGCGTGCCGGCCAGAGGCGAGATCAACTGGTTCTCCCGGGCTGTGCCGGCCCAGGCGTAGAGGTCGGTGAATTCCATCGATCCGGCCCAGGCCGAGAGGGTCACCACCCCCATCAGCAGCAGCACATCCCCCACCCGCTTGGTGAGGAACGCATCGCGGGCGGCGGTGACCACCAGGGGCTGGGCATACCAGAACCCCACCAGCAGATAGGTGGAGAGGGTGAGCATTTCCAGGAGGAAATAGCTCATGAACAGGTTGCTGCTCAGCACCACCCCGGCCATGGCCCCTTCAAAGAACCCCACCAGGGCGTAGAAGCGAGCCAACGACCACTCCTTGTCGAGGTAGCCCAGGGCGAACACCTGGCACACCAGGCTCATGGTGGTCACCAGCTCCAGGGCCGCCAGGTTGGTGAGCGAGAGATCAAAGCCGATGCGCAGGTTCAGGTCGGCGGCCTGGAACCAGGGGAAGTCGAGGTGCTGGGGCCCCAGCGCATAGATCTCGCGGATCACCAGGCTGCCGTGCAGCACCGCCAGCAGGGTGACCAACAGGTTGAGATAGGCGGCGGGTCGTGGACCATTGAGCTTGATCCAACCGGTGGCCCAGGGGAGCGACAGCAGCATGCCGCTGAAGCCGTAGAGCGGCACCAGCCAGATCAGCTGCAGCGGAAGCGGGAGAGCGTCGCTCAAGGGGTGGAGAACAAAGGGGGGTCCGCCCGATGGGCTGTGGAGGGCGGACTCTAGGCGCTGAGAACCGCTGCCTCAGAACGTGGCTCGCGAGCGCGGGGCTCGGGGGGCGCCGTAGCGGGCATAGCCGTGGCGACGGGGGCCACCGAGCTCCCGCAGCCAGGCGTTGAGCTCCTCGCCATGGTGCTGTTCCTCATCCCAGAGGCTCTGGAAGAAGGCCTCATTGGATTGGTCGCGCAGCAGCTTGCAGAAGCGGGTGGCTTCGGCGTAATGGGCGATCAGCTGGTTTTCCAGCACGGCGTTCTGCTCCAGCAGACCCAGCAGATCTGGGGCATGGGTGACGGGCTGCAGCTGGGAGGCGGCCGGTGCCACCCCCAGGGAGAGCATGTGCTTCACGATCCGCTCGGCGTGCTGCATCTCCTCCACCGTTTCCTCGCGGAAGCGGTTGGCGGCGTCCTGGTCGCCCCAGTGCTCCAGCAGGGAAGCCTGGGTCATGTACTGCTGAACAGCCGTGAGCTCGAGGCTGAGGGCGCGCCCCAGGAAGGCCAGAACGCGCGGGTGAACGGCGTCCATGCTCATCAGAGGCGACGGGCGGTGTCGGTGCTGCCGGCCAGGGCGGGCTCCACTTCGGTGTGGGGGCGGGC
>RGNC01000251.1 GCA_010029175.1 Synechococcaceae bacterium WB8_1B_136
GCAGACCAGCAAGGGCGTTGTGCAGGTGCGCCTGGAGGGCGACGCCGCACCCCTCACCGCCGGCAACTTTGTGGATCTGGTGCGCCGCGGCACCTACAACGGCACCGTGTTTCATCGCGTGGTGCGCGAGCCGATTCCCTTCGTGGTGCAAGGCGGCGACCCCCAGGGGGCCGATCCGAAGGTGCCTGTTGATCTGCTCGGCACGGGCAACTTCATCGATCCGGCCAGCGGCCAACCCCGCATGATCCCCCTGGAACTGTTTCTCAATGGCGAGAAGGCACCGCGCTATGGCGAGATCACAGCGGGGCCGGGGCAGCAGAACCGCCTCAAGCTGCAACACCAGCGCGGCGCCATCGCCATGGCCCGGGCGGAGCCGCTGAACTCAGCCAGCGCGCAGTTCTACATCGCGCTCAAGGCCCTGCCGGAGCTGGATGGGCGCTATGCCGTGTTCGGCCGGGTCACCAAGGGCATGGAGGTGGTGGACCGCATCAACCAGGGCGATCGCCTGATCAAGGCCACCCTGATCGAGGGCGGCACCCTGGTGAAGGACGCCAACTGAGTTGCCCAGCTGAGCTACCCAGCTGAGCTGCGGAGCCATGTCGAGGCCTGGACGAACCCAGGCCTCAGGCGGGCACCCGCTTGTCGAGGCTGGTGACCTTCAGATAGGCGGTGTTCACGCCCGAGGCCCGCTCGAGGGCGATGCGGCCGGTGCGGGCGATTTCGAGGATGCCGTAGCTCTGGAGCACCTGCTCGAGGGCCACGAGCTTGCCGGGGTCGCCCACCACTTCGATGGTGAGGGCCGTGTCGGCCATGTCCACCACCTTGGCCCGGAACACCTGCACCAGATCGAGGATGGCGGCCCGATTCTCCGGCGGCGCCGCCACCTTCAACAGCATCAATTCCCGCTCAACCGTGGGGATCTTGGTGAGATCGATCACCCCGAGCACGTTCACCAGCTTGTTGAGCTGCTTGCTCATCTGTTCGAGGGTGCGGTCGTCGCCCTCCACCACCATCGTGAGCCGCGAGACGCCGCGCTGCTCCGCCGGACCCACCGCCAGGCTCTCAATGTTGAAGCCGCGGCGGGCAAACAGACCGGAGATGCGGCTGAGGGCCCCGGATTCGTCTTCCACCAGCACCGAGAGGGTGTGCTTCATTCCCAGGGCTGTGGCAACGCGGTTCAGACGCCCAAATTACGTGGCGGCTGCCCCGTTCTGGGGTGTGAGGGACTGCAGCCAGCGCAGCAGGGTGCGATTGAAGTGATCGGGGTCCTCATCGTGGGGGCAATGGCCCAGACCCTCCAGCACCTGGAGATCCAGATCGGGTTTGTGGACCGGCAGGCGGTGGCGCACCCCCATCGGCACCAGCCTGTCTTCGCTGCCCCACAGCACCAGCAGGGGCTGCCGCATGCGCTCCAGCAGCGGGGCGGCCGTGGCGGCGCGGGGGCGCAGGGCCATCGCGATGCTCATGGCCCGCAGGGCCCGGGCGGCGCGAGGGCGCAGGGCCGGCCGGGCCACCAGGCGCCGCAGCTCGCCATCAACGGCGGCCCGGGAGGCATAGGCCCCCCGCAGCCCCAGATCCAGCAGAACACTGCGGGCGATCAGGGGCACCAGCAGCTCCAGGGGCAGGAGCCGGCAGAGCAGCACCACGCTGCGGCGCTTGAGCCGCCGCCGCCAGCGGGAGCGTCGCCGCGGCAGGGGCATCAACAGGGTGGGGTCCGGCAGCGGGGCCGCCACCACCGCCACCACCCAGCTGGGGAAGAACACGGCGCAGGTTACGGCTACCAGGCTGCCCAGGGAGTTCCCCACCAGAACGGCGGGACCCTGCACCACCTGCTCCAGGAACCCCTGCAATTGCCGGGCCCAGAGGCGGTTGTCGAGGGGGCGATTGGGGTGATGGCCCGGTTGGCTCGACGCGCCGAAGCCGATCAGGTCGATGGCGTACACACACCAGCCCGCCTCCGCCAGGCTGCGGGCGTTGTGGCGCCAATGGCCGCTGGCGGCACCGAAGCCATGCAGCAGCACGAGTGCCGGCTGGTGCCGTGCCCCCAGCACCCGCCAGTGGCAGGCGTGGTTGCCCCACTGCCAGGTGCCGTGGTCGCCCCAGTGGGGACCGCTGACGGCGATGCTGCCGGAGGGGGGCGAGCTGGTGGGCACCGGTGCGGGCTCCGCTGCTGCGGGGTGCGGTGATTCTGGCCAGCGGCCGGCCGCTGCTGGTTCGGTCCCTACCCGCCCGGCCGGCGGATTGCCGGCGGTCCAGCAGGCTTGGTGCTGGATGAGGGCG
>RGNC01000252.1 GCA_010029175.1 Synechococcaceae bacterium WB8_1B_136
CAGCCTCGAGCCGTTCGAGCGCGGCCACTACGCCGCCCCCATCGGCTGGATCGACAGCGAAGGGGACACCGAACTGCGGGTGGCGATCCGCAGTGGCACCCTCCAGGGGCGCCGGCTGGAACTCACCGCCGGGGCCGGCCTGGTGCAGGGATCGGAGCCCGAGCGGGAACTCCAGGAGGTGGCCCTGAAGCTGGGGGTGCTGCAACAGCAGCTCAACCTGCCGGTGGCCCAGGGCTGAGCCAACCCAGCCGCCGCCCCTAACCCAGCAGCCGCTCCATGGTGAGATCCGCCAGGGGGATGCCGCCCAGCCGCTCGATCTCACGCACCCCGGTGGGGCTGGTCACGTTGATCTCGCTGAGGCGACCATCGATCACATCGATGCCCACAAAGAACAGGCCGTCGGCCCGCAGGGCGGGCGCCAGTTCCGCGCAGATGCGCCGCTCCTGGTCGGTGAGCGCACTGGCTTCGGGCTCACCGCCCACCGCCAGGTTGCTGCGGAACTCCCCGGCGGCCGGCTTGCGGTTCACCGCGCCCAGGGGCTCTCCGTTCACCAGCAGGATGCGCTTGTCGCCGGCGGTCACCGCCGGCAGGAAGGCCTGCACCATCACCGGCAGCTGCTGTTGCTGGGTCACCAGCTCCAGCAGCGCCTTCAGCCCCGGTGCACCGCCATGGCTGCGCACCACCCCCTGGCCGGCACGGCCGCCGAGGGGCTTGAGCACCACCTCACCATGGTCGCGGGCGAAGCCCTCCAGCTGGGCCAGATCACTGCACACTAGCGTGGGAGCCATCAGGTGGCTCCAGCGCAGGGCGCCGAGCTTCTCGTTCCAGGCCCGCAGCGAAGCGGGCCGGTTCAGCACCCGTGCCCCCTGCCGTTCGGCCAGCTCCAGCAGGTGGGTGGCATAGAGATAGGCCTCATCCACCGGTGGGTCCTTGCGCATCCACACCCGCGGGAAGGAAGCCAGGGGCACCCAGCGCGGCTCCCCCAGCTCAAACCAGGGATCCGGCAGATCCCAGCCACTGGCGCTGGGCCGGATCTCCGCCAACTGAACAGGCTGGGCGAGCACCAGGGGCTCGTGGGCCGAAACCCGGCCATGCACCGAGAGGTTGGCCGGCGTGCACACCCACACCTGCTGGCCAGCCCGCTGGGCCGCCTGCATCAGGGCCACGCTGGAATCCTTGGTGGGGCGGAGCCGGGCGATCGGGTCCACCACAAACAACTGGGGCTCGCGGCCGCTATCGAGGGCAGCGCCGTTGGCAGAGGGGCTCAAGCGGCGGCCCCCAGCAGCAGGTCGAGCTGGCCGGAGCGCTCGAGGGCATGCAGGTCGTCGCAGCCACCCACGTGCTGGCCGTTGATGAAGGTCTGGGGCACGCTGCGGCGCCCGCCACTCTTGGCGGCCATGGCCTCGCGGGCCCGCTCATCGCCATCGATGGCGAACTCGGTGTAGGCCACCCCCTTGCGATCCAGCAGGGCCTTGGCGCGGATGCAGAAGGGGCAGGCCCGCCAGGTGTAGATCTCAACGGTGGCGGCCATCGCTGCGGGTCCCATCAGGCACAGTCGATCGTAGAAGCGGAGGCCCGAGACGGGCGGGCCGCGAGGGGTGGTTTGAGTTAGCTAAGCCATGGCTAAGCCAAACCAACCGAAGGCCTTCGCCTGCCCGGTCGCCGGGGGCCATTGAGTACGGTCGTGGGAATGCACTCACACTCCCCGGTGCTCGATCTCACCGACTTCAAGCGCGATCTCTCCGAGCTCACTGACCGCCTGGGCAATGCCCAGGACTGTCTTTGACGTACCGGCCCTGAAAGCCCGCCAGCAGGACCTGGAACAACTGGCCTCCCAGCCCGACTTCTGGGACGACCAGAAGCAGGCCCAGGCCAAGATGCGCCAGCTCGATGAGGTGAAGGCCCAGCTCGAGCAGCTGGCCCAGTGGCAGGCGGCCGTGGCCGATGGCGAAGCCACCCTGGAGCTCTACGGCCTGGAGCCCGACGACGACCTGCTGGCCGAATCCAACACGGCCCTGCAGAAGCTGCGCGCCGACCTCGACCGCTGGGAGCTGGAGCGCCTGCTCAGCGGCCCCTACGACAAGGAGGGCGCCGTGATCTCGATCAACGCCGGTGCCGGCGGCACCGACGCCCAGGACTGGGCGCTGATGCTGATGCGCATGTACACGCGCTGGGCCGAAGACCACGGCATGAAGGTCACCGTGGATGAACTCAGCGAGGGGGAGGAAGCCGGCATCAAGAGCTGCACGATCGAAATCGACGGCCGCTACGCCTACGGCT
>RGNC01000253.1 GCA_010029175.1 Synechococcaceae bacterium WB8_1B_136
AAGGCCTCCTGGGGCACATCCACCTTGCCCATGGCTTTCATCCGCTTCTTGCCCTTGGCCTGCTTCTGCAGCAGTTTCTTTTTGCGGGAGATGTCGCCGCCGTAGCACTTGGCCAGCACGTCCTTGCGCATGGCGCTGATGCTCTCCGAGGCAATCACGCGGCTGCCGATGGAGGCTTGGATCGGAATCTTGAACTGCTGCCGGGGAATCAGTTCCTTGAGTTTTTCCACCAGGCCCTTGCCCACGTTGTAGGCCTTGTCGCGGTGCACGATCGTGGTGAGCGGATCGGCTTTCTCGCCATTGATCAGCACATCGAGGCGCACCAGATCGTTCTTGCGATAGCCGATCAGGCTGTATTCCATGGATGCATAGCCCTTGGTGCGGCTCTTCATCTGATCGAAGAAATCCGTCACCACTTCCGCCAGCGGCAGCTCATAGTGGAGCGTCACGCGATCGGTGGTGATGTACTTCATGTCGATGAACTCTCCTCGCCGCTCCTGGCACAACTCCATCAAGGTGCCGTTGTAGGTGTTGGGGGTGTAGATCTCGAGCTTCACGTAGGGCTCTTCGATCGATTCGCGCTTCTGCGGATCCGGCAGCGTGGCCGGGTTGTCCACCATCAAGGTGCCGCCATCGAGCATGTTCACCTGATAGATCACCGATGGGGCGGTAACGATCAGATCCAGGTTGTATTCCCGCTCCAGCCGCTCCTGCACGATCTCCATGTGCAGCAGCCCCAGGAAGCCGCAGCGGAAGCCAAAGCCCATGGCGCTGCTGGTTTCCGGCTCATACTTCAGCGCCGCATCGCTGAGCTGCAGCTTGTCGAGCGCTTCCCGCAGATCCGGATACTGGTCGGCATCGGTGGGGAACAGGCCGCAGAACACCATCGGCTTGGCCTCGGTGTAACCCGGCAGCGGCTCCGGGGCCGGATCATTCACCAGGGTGATCGTGTCGCCCACGCGGGCATCGGCCACCGCCTTGATCGAGGCGGCCAGATAACCCACCTCACCGGCGTGGAGTGAATCCACCTGGCGCTGATCCGGGGCCATCACCCCCACTTCATCGAGTTCGTAGGTTTTCTTGCTGGCCATCAGCAAGACCTTGTCGCGCTTGCTGATCGAGCCGGAGATCACCCGGAAATACACGATCACCCCCCGGTAGGGGTCGTAGTACGAGTCGAAGATCAGGGCCTTCAGGGGCTCCTTCACCTTGTCGGGCGGCGGCGGCACCCGATCCACCACCGCCTGCAGGATGTCGGGCACACCGAGGCCGGTCTTGGCGGAACAGGCGATGGCATTGGAGGTGTCGAGCCCGATGATCGCCTCGATCTCCTCGCTGATGCGCTCCGGATCGGCCCCCGGCAGATCGATCTTGTTGAGCACCGGGATGATCTCCAGGTTGTTCTCAATCGCCAGGTACACGTTGGCCAGGGTCTGGGCCTCCACCCCCTGGCTGGCATCCACCACCAGCAGTGCCCCCTCACAGGCCTGCAGCGAGCGGCTCACCTCATAGGAGAAGTCCACATGGCCGGGGGTGTCGATCAGGTTGAGGATGTAGGTCTGGCCGTCGGCCGCCTTGTATTCCATCCGCGCCGCCTGGAGCTTGATGGTGATGCCGCGCTCACGCTCCAGTTCCATGTTGTCGAGGAACTGCTCCTGCATGTCGCGGGCCGCCACCGTGCCGGTGTCCTGCAGCAGCCGATCGGCCAGGGTCGACTTGCCGTGGTCGATGTGGGCAATGATGCAGAAATTGCGGATCCGGGAGACGGGTACGTCGGTCATTCGGTGGCGGAGTCCCGGCTCGGGCGGATGGATCTCGGTGGTTCGATCCTAGGGAGAGACATCCGCTTGCCCCCCTCATGGCCAATCCCTGGCTGCTGCTGCTCCTGGCAATCGCCGCGGAGGTGGCCGGCACCTCCTGCTTGAAGCTCTCCGCCGGCATGACCCGCCCCCTGCCCAGCCTGGTGGTGCTGGCGGCCTATGGCGCGGCGATGCTGCTGCTCTCCAGGGTGGTGCAAACCATTCCGCTGGGAATCACCTACGCCCTCTGGAGCGGCATTGGCATCCTGGCGATTGTGCTGGTGGGCGTGCTGGCCTACCGCCAGATCCCCAGCCCTGGCCAACTGGTGGGCATGGCCCTGATCGCAGCCGGCGTGGTGATCGTGAACCTCAGCGGTGCAACCCACAGCTGAAGCCGGCGCACCGCCAGGGGATCCAGCCGCGGGATGGCCCTTCCTAAGCTCAGCGCAA
>RGNC01000254.1 GCA_010029175.1 Synechococcaceae bacterium WB8_1B_136
CTACGAGGCCTTCATTCGCGACCCGGAGCTGCCCCATTCGATCTATGAGATCGAGGGGGCCCGCCAGTGCGCCATTGAGTTTCGCTCCTTCTCGAAGAACGCCGGCTTCACCGGCACCCGCTGCGCCCTCACCGTGGTGCCCAAGGGCCTGAGCGGCACCGCCGCCAATGGCGAGAAGGTGGAGCTGTGGGGCCTGTGGAACCGCCGCCAGTGCACCAAGTTCAACGGCGTGAGCTACATCGTGCAGCGCGGCGCTGAAGCCGTGTATTCACCCGAGGGCCAGGCCCAGGTGAAGGCCCTGATCGCCTTCTACATGGAGAACGCCGCGATCATCCGCCGCGAGCTCAGCGCTGCCGGCCTGGCGGTGTATGGCGGTGAGCAGGCTCCCTACGTGTGGATCAAAACCCCCGAGGGCGTGGATTCCTGGGGCTTCTTCGATCTGCTGCTGAGCAAAGCCCACGTGGTGGGCACCCCCGGCAGCGGCTTCGGCGCCGCCGGTGAGGGCTATTTCCGCCTCTCGGCCTTCAACAGCCGCGAGAACGTGCTCGAAGCGATGCGGCGCATCCAGGCGGCGTTGGCGGGCTGAACGCAGAACAGAGCGGTCCGTTGGCGCCCATCCCATGCCCAGCCGGGGAGCTCCGTAAACTGGCCCCCCAGTGGACCGATTCAGCTTTGATGCCTCACTCGGTTGTTGCCGGACTGTCCACCCAGGTGAGCGCCACCGCGACCCCTTCGCGCGAGAGTGGCGGGGCGGCCGTGATGGAGAAGGCGCCGGAGCGGGTGCGCAAGCCATCCCCCCGCTACAAGGTGCTGCTGCACAACGACCCGGTCAACACCATGGAATACGTGGTGACCACCCTGCGGCAGGTGGTGCCGAGCCTGAGCGAACAGGACGCGATCGCCGTGATGCTCGAGGCCCACAACACCGGCGTGGGGCTGGTGATCGTGTGCGACCTGGAACCGGCGGAGTTCTATTGCGAAACCCTGAAGGCCAAGGGCCTCACCAGCACGATCGAGCCGGAATCCTGATGGGCGCCGCCCCCGGCAGCCCCCGCCCCCACTGGTGGGGCACCCTGCTCTACGTGCCGGTGCTCTACGGCCTCGGCTGGCTGAGTGCACGGCCACTCGGCCTGCTGTTCCCGGCCTGGCGGCCCGACCAGCCGGATCTGGCGGGGGCGGTGATCGCCCTGGCGCTGCTGCTGGCCACCCTGCCCTGGCGCCTGCGGCGGGCCTGGAACAGCCCAGCTCCCTGGCGCCGCCTCGGTGTGGCGGTGACAGCCGCCGCCGGCGGGCGGGCCTTCGGGCGGGGTGTGATCAAGGCGATGTTGCTGCTGGCGGGAGTCTGCGCGGTGCTGCTGCTGAGCGGTCAGGCCCACTGGGGCGGCACCCTCACCGCCGCCGAGGGGCTGAATGCCCTGGCGCTGCTGCTGGGGGTGGGCTTCGCCGAGGAGCTGCTGTTCCGCGGCTGGCTCTGGGGCGAACTGGACCTCCTGGCCGGCCCTCAGCGGGCCATCGGCCTGCAGGCTGCGGTGTTTGCGCTGGTGCACCCCTGGAGGCGCCTGCCGGCGCCGGAGGCCCTGGCCCTGCTCGCAGGCCTGGTGTTGCTGGGGCTGGTGCTGGCGCTGCAGCGCCGCGCGGATGGCGGCGCGCTGTGGGGAGCCGTGGGCCTGCACGGCGGCCTGGTGGGCGGCTGGTTCGCCCTGCTGGCCGGACCGCTGCAGATCGCGACGGGGGCACCCGCCTGGCTGGTGGGTGCCGGCAGCCCCAGCCCGAACCCGATCGGTGCACTGCTGGGCTGGCTGGGGCTGGGGGCGCTGCTGTGGGTGCGACGCCGCTGGTGGCCGGCAGCCTGAGCAGTCAGCGCGTCGCCGTGGCCAAAGCGCGCCGGCCCTCCACGGGCGCATGCAGGGCCTGCTCCAGGGGCGCCACGCCGTAGTCGCGCTCGAGCAAATCCATCACCGTGCGACCGAAATCCGACGGGTTGCGCTCGAAGGCCTCCAGGCAGATGCGCCCGAAGGTGCTCCCCATTGGTTCGGGATTCCAGAGCAGCTGGCGGGCGGTCCAGGGCAGCATGCTCATCGGGTTGTAACCCGGCTGGATCAGGCCCTGATCGAAGCCGTACTGCTCCAGGTGGGTGTGGGGCTGCAGGCCGATGAAGAAGATCGCCGGCTCCACCTTGTCGGCGCCGAAGATGCGCTCCAGCTCGCGGTGGTAGGCCACGGTCTGGCGGATCGTCTCCGGTCGCTCGT
>RGNC01000255.1 GCA_010029175.1 Synechococcaceae bacterium WB8_1B_136
GCAGGCTGGTGTTGAGCGCATCCCGGAAGAGATCGCTGCTGAAGTGGAGCCAGTCTTCCGACTTCTGCAGCGCCTTCTCTAGGCGAGCCACCTGTTGGCGGAGCTCATCTTCCCGCTCGCGGCTGTTGTCTTCAAGCTCCAGTTTGACCAGGGCCTGACGGCGTTTGTAGCCCTCCTCCTGATCCACCCCCTGGATCTGCTCCATCACTTCCTGAATGGCGGTGGGATTGATCCCCTTGGCCAACAGCTCACTGAGCCGACCCACCACCACCGGCGGCAGGGAACCCAGGGTTTTGCGGATCTCCTCGGTTTTCTTGACCAGCACATCGAGCACCCGGTCTTCATCGCGATCGGCCAGCACGAAGTAATGGCAGAACACCTCGGGCGCACGCTGCAGGGTCCGGTCGATGCGGCCGTTGCGCTGTTCCATCCGCCCGGGGTTCCAGGGCACGTCGAAGTGGAAGAGGTAACGGCAGTGGTTCTGCAAGTTCACCCCTTCCCGGGCCGCATCGGTGGCGATCAGGATGCGTAGGGGATCCAGCTCCGGCGGGCTGTTGAAGCTGCGCTTGAGGGCTTCCCGTTTCTCATCGCCGATGCCGCCATGGAAGGTGGCGATGCGTTCCCGTTCCCGGTCGCTGCCGGCGATCAACGACTCGATCTGCTCCTGTAGCCAGCGCTTGGTGTCGGCGTACTCGGTGAAGATCAGCAGCCGCTCGCTGTTCCACTGGGCTCCCTCCTGCCCTAGATCCGGGCAGAGGTGCTGCTGAATCCAGCGGCGCAGGTAGGTGATGCGGGCGTCGGGCTCATAGCGGGCCCGCTCGCTGATCCGCTGCATGTCCTTGAGCAGCGTCCACTCCTCGGGCCCTGCGCCCAGTTCGGTAGTAGCCACTGCCAGCCGATGCTCCTGCTCGGCTTCCCGCTCTACGCTGTCTTCATCGGCCTCGGCGCGATCGTCGTCGCCGTCGATGCCCTGCTGCAGCAGCTTCAGTTGCCCAGGATCACGGGCCGTGCGCAGCCGCTCGCCGGCATCGCGCCGCTGCAGCGTGTCGCAGTGCACACCAAGCGTGCGGTGGAAGGCCTCGATCGAGCTGAGCAGGCGCTTCTGCAGGTTGGTGACCACCAGCAGCTCGGCGGCGCGCTGCTTGCTGCTTGCGCCCTTGAGCCTTTGTTCCCGCAGGCTGCGGTAGTCCTTGAGCAGGCGGGCCAACTCAAGCTCAGCGGTGGAGGGATCCAGCCCCTCCAGCACCACGGGCACCACTTCTCGCCTGGGCAGCTCCTCGCCGATCCTGCGCAGGTCTTCCTTGAGGCGCCTTACCAGCACGGGCTCCAGGTCGGCCTTGTTGCGCACCGGCACCCCGCGGCAGAAGCGGGTGGGGTCAAGGATTTCCAGCAGGGCCGAGAAGCTGTTGCTGTGGCCGTTGTGGGGCGTAGCTGAGAGGAACAGCTTGTGCTCAAAGCAGCCGGCCAAGCCACGGATGGCGCGGGTGAGCTTGGAGTCGACGGCAACCTTGGAGCCACTGGCCGGTGCGGCGTTATGAGCCTCATCGAGGATCAGCAGAGCCCTCTCGCCATCCCCCAGCCAATCGCGCAAGGGCCCGGCATAGTCTTCGTTGCGCACCAGCGCATGGCTGAGGATGAAGCGGGTGTGGGTGGCCCAGGGGTTGATGCCCCAGCCCCGCTCCCGCCGCATCCGTGACACGTACTCACGGTTCATCACCTGGAAGGGCAAGCCGAAGCGGCTTTCCATTTCGCCCTGCCACTGCAGCACCACCGACGGCGGCGCCACCACCACCACGCGCTGCGCCTTTTGCCGCAACAGCAGCTCACGCATGATCAGCCCGGCTTCGATCGTCTTACCTAGGCCGACGTCGTCGGCGATGAAAAGAGCCACCCGCGGCATCCGCAGGGCCTTGCGCAGCGGCTCCAGCTGGTAGGGCTTCACATCGATCCCCGCCCGCAGCGGCGATTGGAAAAGCCCCGGGTCGGTGGCCGTCACGCAGTTCCACTGCAAGGTATGCAGGTAACTGGAGAAGACCTGCGGGTCATCAAAGCCCCGCTGGCCGATCGTGTCCCAGGTGCTCTGGCCCAGCACTCGGGCATCCACCTCATGCTCCCAGAACACTTCGGTGATCTGGCCATTGGCGTCGTCATCGAGGCAAGCCAGGCGGACCACGGTGTCGCGGCCTTCCTCTTCTGGCGCCCAGACCTCCTCCACCAGGTGGTG
>RGNC01000256.1 GCA_010029175.1 Synechococcaceae bacterium WB8_1B_136
AGGGGCTTGGTGGCGCCGATCAGCTTGCGGGCGCTGGCGATCACGCCATCCCCTTCCCACACCATCGCCACCACAGGGCCGGAGGTGATGAACTCCACCAGGCCGGCAAAGAAGGGGCGCTCGCGGTGCACGCCGTAGTGCTGCTCGGCCAGTTCCCGGCTGGGGGTGAGCTGCTTGAGGCCCACCAGCTTGAAGCCCTTACGCTCAAAGCGGCCCAGGATCTCGCCCACCAGGCCGCGCTGAACGCCGTCGGGCTTGATGGCAATGAAGGTGCGTTCGGCGGCCATAGGTCAAGAAGTCGATCCGGGCCATCGTCCGCGCCGGCCCTGCCCGTTGGCAAGCACACCCCATCTGAGGCTGGTCCCTAGATTTCGCCCAACCGCCCACTGCCTGCAGGCCCGATGGTGCTCGCCGATTCCTCCGCCACGGCGGCCATGGCCAATGCGGGCTGGAGTGTGGCCGACAGCGCCGCCCTCTACGGCCTCGACCGCTGGGGCGATCCCTACTTCTCGGTGAATGCCCGCGGCCACGTGATCGTGCAGCCCCGGGGCGACCGCGGCGGCTCCCTCGACCTGGTGGAGCTGGTGCAGGGGCTGCAGGGCCGCAACCTGGGGCTGCCGCTGCTGATCCGATTCGACGACATCCTCGAAGACCGGCTGGAGCGCCTGCACGCGGCCTTCGAGCGGGCCATCGCCCAGTACGGCTACGGCGGCCGCTACCAGGGGGTGTTCCCGGTGAAGTGCAACCAGCAGCGCCACGTGGTGGAACAGCTGGCGGAGAGCGGCCGCCGCTGGCACTTCGGCCTGGAGGCCGGCAGCAAGGCGGAGCTGCTGATCGCCCTGTCGCTGATCGACGACCCGGAAGCGCTGCTGATCTGCAACGGCTACAAGGATCAGCGCTACATCGAGACGGCGATCCTGGCCCGCCGCCTCGGCCGCCAGCCGGTGGTGGTGATCGAGCAGCCCGATGAGGTGGAGCGGATCATCAAGGCCAGCCGCGAGCTGGGGGCGGCGCCGTTCATCGGCATCCGCGCCAAGTTGTCGAGCCGGAGCACCGGGCGCTGGGGCAGCTCCGTGGGGGAGAGGGCCAAGTTCGGCCTGGCCATCCCCGATGTGCTGGCCACGGTGGAGGCCCTGCGCGAGGCGGGCCTGCTGGCGGACCTGCGCCTGCTGCACTTCCACGTGGGCAGCCAGATCAACGACATCGCCGTGCTCAAGGACGCCCTGCAGGAGGCCGGCCAGGTGTATGTGGAGCTCACCAAGCTGGGGGCGCCCATGGGCTTCCTGGATGTGGGCGGCGGCCTGGGGATCGACTACGACGGCAGCCGCACCGCCACCGCCGCCTCCACCAACTACTCGCTGCAGAACTACGCCAACGACGTGGTGGCCACGGTGCGGGAGTGCTGCCAGCCCCATGGGGTGCCGGTGCCCACCCTGGTGAGCGAGAGCGGCCGCGCCATCGCCAGCCACTTCTCGGTGCTGGTGTTCGACGTGCTGGGTACCGGTCGGGTGCCCGATGCGATTCCGGCAGCGGCGGAGCAGGAGCCCCTCACCGTTCGCAACCTGCGCGACACGCTGGCCGGCATCAGCGCCGCGGGCGACACCCCCGGCGAACGGCTGCTGGACCGGCTGCAGGAGGCCTGGAACGACGCGATCAAGTTCAAGGACGACGCCCTCTCCGCCTTCCGCCTCGGCTATCTGAGCCTGCCGGAGCGGGCCATGGCCGAGCAGCTCACCTGGGCCTGCGCCGAGGCGATCGCCGAGCGGCTGCCGAGCGGCGGGCCGATCCCCGACGACCTCAAGGCCCTGCGGGCCGCCCTGGCCAGCACCTACTACGCCAACCTCTCGGTGTTCCGATCGGCGCCGGACACCTGGGCGATCGAGCAACTGTTTCCCGTGATGCCGATCCACCGGCTCGATGAGGAACCCACACGGCTCGGCCAATTCGCCGATCTCACCTGCGACTCCGACGGCAAGCTGGCCCGCTTCATCGGCGCCGGCCAGGCCAAGCCGCTGCTGGAGCTGCACGGCCTGCGCGAAGGCGAGCCCTACTGGATCGGGATGTTCCTGGGGGGCGCCTACCAGGAGGTGATGGGCAACCTGCACAACCTGTTCGGCAGCACCAATGCCGTGCACATCCGCCTGGCCGCCGGCGGCGGCTACCGGGTGGACCACGTGGTGCGCGGCAACACCAACGCCGAGGTGCTGGAGGCGATGGAAC
>RGNC01000257.1 GCA_010029175.1 Synechococcaceae bacterium WB8_1B_136
CAGCAGCTACTCCGCTTGGGCCCATGGCGCCGCCCCCCAGCCGTCCCAGGCTGACGACGGCCGCGACATTGACGCCCAGAGCCAGGAGGGCAGCGGCCCTGAAGCCACCAGCAACGGCACCATCGCCGCGGAAACGGGGGGGAGCCGGCGCTCGTGGCCGGCGGCGGGGCCGCTGGCCGGCTTTCCCCGCGGAGCCGGCCCTGGCGAGGCGCTGCACCGGATCCTCGAGCGCATCGACTACCAACAGCCCGCCCACGGGCCGGCCACGGCGATCGTGGTGGAGCAGGAACTGGAGCGGGCCGGCCTCGATGCCTCCCAGCAGCCGCCCCTGCTCGACGGACTGGAGCAGCTGCGACTCACGCCCCTGGGCGGCCCCCTGGGCCGCTTCCGCCTGGCGGACCTGCCCGTGCCGCAACGGCTGAACGAGATGAACTTCGACCTGCCCCTGGCGGTGGCGTCAGAGCCGCCTGATGCCCTGGTGCGAGCCAGTGGCCTGGCCCGGGTGTTCCAGCGCCATCCGGGGGGCCTGTTCGGATCGCGCTACGCCGAGCGGCTGGCGCAGCTGCAGGTGGCCAGCCGCGGCTTCCTCACCGGCTCGATCGATCTGGTGTTCCGCTGCGGTGAGCGCTGGTGGGTGGCCGACTGGAAGAGCAACTGGCTGGGGGAGCGCGACGAACAGGGCCAACCCCTGGCCTGTGGTCCCGCCCACTACGGCCAGACCGCCATGGTGGAGCTGATGGCGGCCAACCACTACCCGTTGCAAGCCCACCTCTATCTGGTGGCGTTGCACCGCTACCTGCGCTGGCGGCTGCCCGGGTATGAGCCCGAGCGGCATCTGGGGGGCTACGCCTACGTGTTCCTGCGGGGGGCACCGGGCCGCCTCGATCTGGAGGAGCCCCAGGCGGCGGTGCCGGGGATGCTGGTGGAGCAGCCACCGCTGCAGCGGCTGCTGGCCCTGGATGCGCTGCTGCGGGAGGGGCAGCCATGAGCGCCCTGGCCGCAGCCCTGGTGGAGGCCCTGCCCAGGCTGCTGGGGGCCGAGCGGGATCCCGCCCTGCTGGAGCTGGTGGCGGCCCTGGCGGCGGCCCTGGAACGGGGGGAGCTGGAGCTCGATCTGCAGGGGCCGGCACCGGCGGAGGTGAGCGCCGACGCCTGGCCGGACCGCCATCGCCGCGCCCTGCGCCGCTCGCCCCTGGCGGTGGAGGCCGCCGCCATCGACACCCGGCCCGAGGCGCCTCTGGTGGTGGAGGGCTCCAGCCTGCGCTGGCGGCGCTGGCACTGCCAGCTGCAGCAGGTGCTGGAGGCGCTGATCGCCCGGGGCCGGCAGCCCCTGGCCCATCCAGCAGGCGCGAACACGATCGCCGCGGCGGTGGCCCGGGCTCAGCGGGCGGGCCTCGACGCCCAGCAACAGGGGGCTGTGGCAGCCCTGCTGGCCCATGGCCTGGTGCTGCTGGGGGGAGGACCCGGCACGGGCAAAACCAGCACGGTGGTGCAGATGCTGGCGGCGGCGTTGCAGCACCGGCCCTCGCTGCGGCTGCACCTGGCGGCCCCCACCGGCAAGGCCGCCACCCGGCTGAGCCAGGCCCTGCAGGGCGGTGCCAGCGGCCTCGATCCCGCACTGGCCCTGCGCCTGAGCCAGGCCCCGTGCACCACCGTGCATCGGCTGCTGGAGAGCAACGGCGAGCGCTTCGGCCGCCACCGAGGCCACCCCCTGGCCCTGGATCTGCTGGTGGTGGATGAGGTGTCGATGGTCGACCTGCCCCTGATGCAGGCCCTGCTGGAGGCCCTGCCGCCCCAGTGTCAGCTGCTGCTGGTGGGGGATCCGCACCAGCTGCCGCCGGTGGGGCCAGGCGCGGTGCTGCTGGAGCTGAACCGGCCCGATCGGCTGCTGCAACTGGGCCCAGCGGCGGTGCAGCTGCACACCACCTACCGCAACAACGGCGCCATCGCCGCCACCGCAGCCCGCCTGCGGCAGGGGGCCGCGGCGGCGAGCGGCCTGCTGGATCAACTCCAGGGCCTCGGCCCAGACGACAACCTGCGCTGGCTGCGCCACAGCCCGCAGCGGGGCATTCCCGGCGCCGCCCTGGAGCCGCTGCGGCAACACCAGCAACGCCTGGCTGAGCTGGCGTCCGCCCTGGTGTGGCGGCAGGCCGAACCTCCCGAGGGCTGGGAGCAGCTGCTCGGGGAACTGGAACGCTGCGTGCTGCTCAGCCCCGTTCGC
>RGNC01000258.1 GCA_010029175.1 Synechococcaceae bacterium WB8_1B_136
TCACCCAGCCCGAAGCCCCCGCTGAGGTGTCCCCAGAGGTTGAGGCGTAGGCCGACGTTCGACACGGGGGAGCTCACCAATAGCGTGAAACTAAACGCCAATGCCCGCGGAGCATGCCATGCAGGTGATCCATCTCAATGGTGAGACGCCGCCGGAATGGGAGCCCTTTGGCCAGCGCTGGCGGCAGTGGCGCCAGCGCTTTGATCGGCGCCATTGGTCGAGCAGTTGGCAGGGTCAGGCCTGGCTGGCAGGGCAGCTGGTGTTTCCCTCTCCCTGGGGGGACGGGGAGTTGGCCACCCAGCTGAGTGTGCGGAAAGGGCTTGTGTTCGGCTATGTGCTACACCACCGAGATCGCCGGGCCCTGCTGTTGCCTGGTTGGCTGGGAGGTGGCCACGAGCTGGAGGCTCTCTACCTGCTGAGGGAGCAGGTGTTGTTGTTGCTTCCCAGTTCCCTGGCGCCAGCTCAATGGTTTCTGTTGGCCCTGGCTGAACTGCTGCCGCAGCTGGTCACCAGCAAACCCTGGCCCGAGGTGCGCGATGACCAGCGGAATCGGCGGCTGATCCTCGAGGGCCATCCAAACTTTGCCCATCAGCTGCTGAATGTGCTCTCGGCCCTGGAGGAACTGGCTGACAGCCAGGCCCCTGTGCAGTGGCTGGGCCAGGAACCGTTTGGGCCTGTGCGTGCGCTCCACCCCTCATGCAACTGGTGCGGGTCCGCTGATGTGATGGTGCTTGGCGAGGTGTTTGAGCTGCCCTTGAGCCAGCGGCCTGAGCGGCTCCCCGGGGCCATGCGTCAGCGTATCCGCCTGTTCTGTGAGCAGCGCCTGGGATCCAGCGCCCACGCTCTGCTGGACGGCCTGAAGGCCTGGCGAGCTGGTGGTGGCCGCGTGCTGTGGGTGAGCCTTAAAACACGGGGAGCCTGCGCTGAAGGCTTGCCGGCCCTGGTGGCCGCCTGGATGCGGGAACTGGCCCAACGCGGGCAGCCTTTGCCCCTGTTGCTACTCGATGGCTTCTCGATCCAGCACGGCGACACGTTGGCCAACCACTACTACGGCTCCAGCGTGGCGGAGATGCTGGAGGAAGAGCGGCAGCAGGCCGGCGAGATCAGGGCTGCCCTGGATGGCTTGGAGCTGCCGGTGCAGGAGGCCATCGGCCTGGACCTGGCGGAGAGCATTGCCCTGGGCCAGGCTGCAGATGGCTACCTCTGCCATCAGGGAACGGTGCAGCACAAGCTGGGCTGGTGTCAGGAGGTTGTGCCGGGGGTGGTGCATTCGGGCAGTTGGCGCAGCCGGGAAGGCCGCCATCCCTGGGGAGGGCTGGGGGGCCTTGAGCCTTTGTGGCTACCCACGCACTTCAGCGAAGACCTGGAGGAGGGCCCTCGGGGTCGCTACCGGTTCTGCAGTGATCGGCTGCAGGACGCCGCCGGCTGGTTGGCCGATCAATGGCACTGGAGAACCGATGGCTGACCGATCGCTGCAAGAAGAGGCCGCAGCAGCCGCGGAACAGCGCGGCGATTGGAGCCTTGCCGAACAGCACTGGCGTGCCTTGGTTCAAGCCCAGCCCAGCCATGGCGCGGCCTGGCACCGGCTGGGCAAGAGCCTGGCGGAGCAGCAACGCTGGGCGGAGGCACTGGACTGTCAGCGCCGCAGCTGCCAGCTCCATCCCCAGCTGGGCTGGAACTGGTTTGCCCTTGGGGAGGCGTTGGAGCAACTGGGCTGCGGCGAAGAGGCTGCTGCTGCCTTTCGTCAGGCTGTCTGGTGGCTGCCGCAGGAAGGCTGGATTCGCGAACTGGCGAAACAGTCTGAACAACGGGCCTGGCTGGGGGGGGAAGAGCTGCGCGAGGGCTTTGGTTTCAAGGCCTATCGCCACTGGTGTGAGCGCCTGGAGCCACCGCTGCCCAAGCCAGGCACGCTCCTGACGGAGCATTGGTGGTTGCAGCAGGAACCCCACCTGTGGGCACGGCTGGACGGACAACAGCGTGTTGTGGAACGGCAGCGGGGCCTGTGGCCATCCGGGGATGGCTGGCTGTTGCAGTTGGCGTCCGATGCAAGGCTGCGCCGCGAAGCGCTGCAGGCCATGGAAGCGGCGATCACAGCGGCAGAAGCGCACCCTCAGCTGGTGTACCCGGATGAAGACCGACTCGACCACGAGGGCCAGCGCCACGATCCCTGGTTCAAGCCGGGGTGGGTTCCGGAGAGTTTCTGGAGCAGCCCGTGGTTG
>RGNC01000259.1 GCA_010029175.1 Synechococcaceae bacterium WB8_1B_136
GGTCTCAGGACGCGACAACAGGGCTCCGATCACGGCCTGGAGCCCCGCGATGCCCGCCCCTCTGTCGTTGCGGATCAAGGAGCAGTACATGGCGAAACGGGCCAGTGGCCTGAGCCAGCAGATCGCTGCTGATGCCGTCGGCATCTCCCTGCGCAGTGCCCAGCGGATCGACCGAGGCGAGCTCCAGCCTCAGAACCAGCAGCAGCGCGGCCGCCACTGGCGCACCCGCGCCGACCCGCTTGCGGACGTCTGGGACAGCGTGCTGGTGCCCATGCTGGAGAAGGCGCCGCAGCTTGAACCCCAGACGCTGCTGCTGCACCTGGAGCAGGTCTTTCCGGATCAGGAGTGGTACCGGCGCAAGCGCACCCTGCAGCGCCGCGTCGAGCAGTGGAAGGCGTTGCATGGCCCGGCCCAGGAGGTGATGTTCCTGCAGCACCACCAGCCGGGGGTACTCGGCATCTCCGATTTCACCCTTTTCAAGGGCGAACCGATCACCGTGGCTGGGGAGGTGTTGGAGCACCGGCTGTTCCACTTCCGCCTGCCGTATTCGGGCTGGTGCCATGTGGAGGTGATCCATGGCGGCGAAAGCTTTGTCGCCCTTTCAGAAGCGCTGCAGAACGCTCTGGCGGGCTGCGGTGGGGTGCCAGCCGAGCACCGCACCGACAGCCTCAGCGCCTGCTTCCGCAATCGCGACGGCTCCTATGCCGGCGACTACACGAGTCGCTACCGCGAGCTCTGCGCCCATCTGGGTGTGATCGCCACCCGCAACAACCGTGGCGTGGCCCATGAGAACGGCGCCATCGAGGGCCCACATCGCCACTGGAAGAGGCGGCTGGAGCAGCAGCTGATCCAACGCGGTAGCAGGGATTTCGAGACGGAAGGGGAGTACCGCCAACTGGTGGCTCAGGTCACCTCCACCCTCAACAGCCGCTACGAGGTGGCCGGGAACCTGGAGATCGAGCGGCTGCATCTGCAGCCGCTGCCGGTGGAGCGTTTTGCCGACTACGAGCCGCAGGTGGTGAGGGTGCGGAGCACCAGCACGATCGCGGTGCGCTCCATCACCTACAGCGTCCCCTCAAGGCTGATCGGCCAGCAGCTGACGGTGCACCTGCGCCATGACCGGCTGGATCTGTTCCTGCGCAGCCAGTTCATTGAGACGCTGCCTCGGCTGTATGCCCGCAAGGGCGAGAACGGGCCTCTGCGGCGGATCGACTTCCGCCATGTGATCGACAGCCTGCGCCGCAAACCCAGAGCCCTGCTGCGCGCTCAGCTGCAGAGTGACCTGTTGCCAGGCGAGAGCTGGCGGCAGCTATGGCGCCAACTCCTTGCGGCTCTGCCGCCAGATGAGGCGGCCAAGGTGATGGTCGATGCCCTCCATGCCGCCGCCAGGCAGGACGACCTGGCCGGTGTGGAGCGTTACCTGCGCCGACAGCTCCGCAGCGGTGAACTGACCATCGGCGCTCTGCGTGATCACTACGGCCTGCGGCCCCCACGGGGCCTTGCAGCCCTGCCCCAACTCGAGATCCCTGAACACCAGCTGAGCAGCTATGACGAACTCCTGGGTGGAGCCCCCCAGCCGGCCGGCACTGGAAACGGCCCTGCCGGCCCTGTTGAAACAGTTGAAACTGGCGCAGTTCCGCAGCCAGTGGCAGGCGGCCGAACAGCAGGCGCAAGCCGACGGCTGGACGCCAGCCAGCTACCTCTACGTGCTGGCGGAGCAGGAGCACCAGCAGCGGCACCAGGCACGGCTGCGGCGGCTGTTGCATGAGGCGCAGCTGCCGGTGCCCAAAACCCTGGCTGATATCGACTGGGGTGCCTTCCTTGATCTGGATCGGCATCAGATCGAGCAGCTCGCCCATGACACCGGTTGGCTGGATCGGGCCGAGAACCTGCTGCTGTTTGGCCCCAGCGGTGTGGGCAAGACCCACCTAGCCGCTGGGATCTGCCGCAGCCTGATCAGCCTGGATCGCTCAGCGCGGTTTTTCACGGCCACCACGCTGGTACAGGAGCTGCAGCGCGCCAAGGCCGACTACGCCCTGGCCAAGGCGCTCAACCGCCTCGATCGCTACGCCCTGCTGGTGATTGACGACATCGGCTACGTGCGCAAGGACGAGGCCGAGACATCGGTGCTGTTTGAACTGGTGATGCATCGCTACGAACGCCGCTCCCTGCTGGTGACCAGCAACCAGCCGTTCAGCGAGTGGGAGAACGTGTTCTCG
>RGNC01000260.1 GCA_010029175.1 Synechococcaceae bacterium WB8_1B_136
CCACCCAGCAACTGCTCAAGGCCGGGCGCCAACAGGTGGCCAACCTCCAGGGCGGCCTGGCCCGCTGGAGCGATGAGGGCTACCCGCTCGCCGGCGCCGGGGCGCCCTGAGCCAGCCACCTCTGGCGAACCTCCGTTCCACCGCCACTGTTCCAGCACCGCAGTTCCAGCACCGCTGTTCAACCGCCATCACCGCAGCCATGACCCAGCCCACCCCGCAGATCAGTGCCGACGCGCTGGCCGATCAACTGGCCGCTAAGGCCGTCACCGTGATCGACGTGCGTGAACCGATGGAATACGCCGGCGGCCACATCGCCGGCAGCCTGAATGTGCCCCTCTCGCGCATCACCCAGGCCGATCTGCCCCAGGGCCCGCTGGTGCTGGTGTGCCAGAGCGGCAACCGCAGCGCCAAAGCCCTCAGGCAGCTGCTGCAGCAGGGCCATCCCCATCCGCTCAGCGATCTGGAAGGCGGGCTCCCCCACTGGCAGCAGGCCGGCTTGCCGCTGCGCAAGCTCAAGAACGCCCCCCTGCCGCTGATGCGCCAGGTGCAGATCAGCGCCGGCTCCCTGGTGCTGCTGGGACTGATCCTCAGCAACACGGTGGCTCCGGCCTGGATCCTGCTCAGCTGGTTCGTGGGCGCGGGCCTGGTGTTTGCCGGCATCAGCGGCTTCTGCGGCATGGCCCGGCTACTGGCCGTGATGCCCTGGAACAGGGTGACCGTCTGATGGTTCTCACCAGCCTCGCCCTTCTGGCCGCCGGCGGCGCCCTGATCGGCTTTCTGCTCTCAGTGCTCGGCGCCGGTGGCTCGATCCTGCTGCTGCCGCTCCTGGTGAGCGGCGCCGCCCTTCCCACCAGGGAAGCCGTGCCGCTGTCACTGCTGGTGGTGATGCTGCTGGCCCTGGCCAACCTGGGGCCCTACCTGCGCCGCGGCCAGTTCGCCCCCAGACCGGCCCTGATCCTGGGAATCCCGGCCCTGGCCGGCAGCTGGATCGGCGGCAGCTGGGTGAAGGCCGGCTACGTTCCCGAACCCATCCAGCTGGCGGTGTTCGCCATCGCTGCCCTGGTGGCCTCCTGGCTGCTCAACCACCGGGCCCAGGGACAGACCGGCAGCGCCAGCGCCGACGAGCCCCCCAAGGCCCAGCCCCTACTCCTGGCCCTGCAGGGGGTGGTGGTGGGGCTGCTCACCGGCATTGCCGGAGTGGGCGGCGGCTTTGCGATCGTGCCCGCCCTGGTGCTGTTGGCCGGCCTGCCGATGGCTCTGGCCAGTGGCACCAGCCTGCTGCTGATCGCCGTGAATGCCTTGGTGGCCCTCGCCGCCCAGGGCCACTGGCCCGCGGCCAGCCTGCCGTTGATGCTGCCCCTGCTGGGCGGCGGCGCCATCGGTGCGCTGCTGGGGCAGCGCCTGGCCCCGCAGCTGAGCGATCGCCGCCTGCGCCAGGGCTTTTCCCTGCTGCTGATCGGCTCGGCCCTGCTCACCGGGGCAGAGGCCTGGCGGCGTCATCAGCCGCCAGAGGCCAGTCGCCTCACGGCTTGGGACACTGGTGCCAGCTCAGCCCATCGTTGGCACAACTGATCCGATGCAGCAGTCGTTCGATCTGATCGTGCTCGGCGCCGGCTCCGGCGGCCTGGCCGCCGCCAAGCGCGCCGCCGGCTACGGCGCCCGGGTGGCGATCGTGGAGGGCGACCGGGTGGGCGGCACCTGCGTGATCCGCGGCTGCGTGCCCAAGAAACTGCTGGTATACGGCTCGGCCTACCGGCATCTGCTGGCCGATGCCCCCAGCTACGGCTGGAGGGTGGACGACGTGCAGCTCGATGCCGCCACCCTGCTGGCCAACGTGCGGGCGGAAGTGGATCGCCTCAACACGCTGCACATCGGCTTTCTGGAGAAGGCCGGCGTGGAGCTGGTGCGGGGCTGGGGCCGTTTCTCCGGGCCCAACAGCGTGGTGGTGACTGCCGCCGATGGCAGCGAGCGCGAGCTCCACGGCCAGCAGATCCTGATCGCCGTGGGCGGCCGGCCCCATCGCCCGGAGATCCCCGGTGCCGAGCTGGGCTGGCTCAGCGACGACATGTTCGAGCTGGAGCGCTTCCCCGAGCGGGTGGTGGTGGTGGGGGCCGGCTTCATCGCCTGTGAATTCGCCGGCATCCTCAATGGCCTGGGGGTGCAGGTGACCCAGCTCGTGCGCGGCGATCA
>RGNC01000027.1 GCA_010029175.1 Synechococcaceae bacterium WB8_1B_136
CTGGCACCGGTGCCCCTGAGTGCGGCCTGGCTGGGTGCCAGTTTCGTCGGCATGACGGCCCCGCAGCGGATCGCCTCCCGTCCGCTGCCTCTGCTGCTCGCCATGGGGCTGTTGTTTGCCCTGCTGGATACAACCTTCGAGCCGCGCCTGGCCGGGATCGGCGGCGACCTCGGCGCCACGGCGGCCGTGTCCGTGTTTGCGGTGCTGGGGGCCCGGGCCCTGGTGCCGCGGCCTCGTTAGCTTTGGGGAAGACCGGAAGGCGTTGTGTGTCGCTTGAGGTGAGCCAGCTGCGGGTCCGCCGCGGCGCCGAGCTGGCCTTGGAGGACGTGAGCTTTGCCCTCGAGCCCGGCACCCTGACTGCCCTGGTGGGCCCCAACGGCGCCGGCAAGAGCACCCTGCTGCAGGCGATCGAGGGCCAGCTCCCGCTCGACTGCGGCATGATTCGCCTGGATGGGGCACCCCTCACGCCGGCCCTGGTGCGGCAGCAGCTGGCCCTGATGCCCCAGCGGGGCGAGATTGCCTGGCACTTCCCGATCAGTGTGCGGGAGCTGGTGGCCCTGGGCCGGGTGGCGGCCCAGCGCCCCGGCTGCTGCGATGTGGAGGCCGCCCTGCAGCGGGTGGGTCTGGCGGGCCTGGCGGGCCGACGCCTTGACCAGTTGTCGGGCGGGCAGCAGCAGCGGGCCCTGCTGGCCCGCACCCTGGTGCAGCCGGCCCGGGTGTTGCTGCTGGATGAGCCCTGTGCCGCAATCGATCCCCCATCGCGCACGGAGTTGCTCAAGGTGATGGGGCAGCTGCGCGATGCCGGCCTCACCCTGCTGGTGAGCAGCCACGACTGGGGCCGTGACCTCGACGCCTACGACCGGGTGCTGGTGCTTGATCGTTGCCTGCTGGCCGACGGCAGCCCCCAGCAGGTGCGCCACGCCCTCGGCGATCTGCGGGTGGGCAACCACTGCTGCGGCTGATGTTCCGCTGCTGGCGATGGCCCGGCACGGCAACCTGGGGTGGCATGGCCACAACGGCAGGGCCGATTGCCTGAATCCATGGAGCGTCTCTGGTGGTTGCTGCCGCTGCTGTTGGCCCTGGTGATCGGCGGCCTGTGTCCCCTGGCGGGAACCCTGCTGCTGGTGCAGCGGCGACTGTTCCTGGCCAATCTCGTGTCGCATGCGGTGCTGCCCGGCCTGGCCCTGGCGGTGGCGCTGCGGCTGGATCCGGGCCTGGGCGGGGTGGTGAGCGGGGTGGCGGGAGCGCTGCTGGCGGAGCGCTTCAGTCGTGCTGAGCGCCCCGGTGAGGCCGGCGATGAGGCGGTGTTGAACACCGTGTTGGCCGGTTTCCTCGGGCTGGGGGTGCTGCTGATCCCGCTGTTGCACATTCGTGTGGATCTGGAGGCGGTGCTGTTCGGCGATCTGCTCGCCGCGGCACCGTCGGATCTTTGGCGCAGCCTGGTGGCCCTGGTGGCGGTGTTGGCGCTGCTGGCCCTGCGCTATCGCCACTATGTGTATCTCGGGGTGGATCCCCTGGGGGCCGCCAGCGCCGGTTTGCCGGTGCGTCGCCTGAGGCTGCTGCTCACCCTGGTGACGGCCTTCACCGTGGTGAGTGCCATGACGGCGGTGGGGGTGGTGCTGGTGATCGCCCTGATGGGGGCCCCGGCCCTGCTGGCCCTCGCCGGGGCCGACAGCCTGCGCCAGGCGCTCTGGCGTTCGGCCCTGGTGGGGATGGCCGTGAGCGCTGCGGGCTTCCTGCTGGCCATTCAGCCAGCCGTCAACGTGCCGCCAGGCCCCCTGATCGGCGTGCTGTGCATGGGACTGTTGCCCATGGCGGCGATCCAGCAGGGGTTGCTCAGCCCACGGGGCCGCTGAGGGGGGGCGAGAACCAGGCCGGCACGGCTTCGAAACAGGCGGCGTTCTTTTCGTTCTCGCGGGCCTCCACCTTCCAGCAGCAGCTGCGGCCCCCGTCGCGGGTCTGCAGCAGGGCGTTGGCCCACTGCCACACCAGCTGGGCGCTGGCCTCCATGCCCACGTTGTCCATCACCCGCAGATCCAGGGCCCCTTGCTCATGCAGGGCCTGCCACTGCTCCAGCAGCGGATCGTCGGCGTTGGCCAGAAAGGTGTGATCGAACTGCTCCGCCAGCTGGGCCTGCAGGGCACCCAGGCTGGAGAAATCCACCACGAAGCCGTGGGCATCGAGCTCGGTGGCCTGAAACCAGCAGGTGAAACTGCGGCTGTAGCCATGCACAAAGCGGCAGTGGCCCGGATGGCGCCACTGGCGATGGCAGCAGGGGTAGCCGCTGAAGGTCTTCGAGCAGGTGAACGCGGCAGTCATGCCCTTGGGCGGAGGGGTGTTGCGGGAGGATCGGGCCAGATGGATCGGCAGTCCGTGCAGGCATCATTTCAGGCCCCAGATCCGGCCTTCATCGCCTCCCTCCGTTTTAGTGATTCCGGCCTGATCCCCGCCGTGGCTCAGGACTGGCTGGATGGCGCCGTGCTGATGGTGGCCTGGATGAACCGGGAGGCGATCGAGCGCACCCTTACCAGCGGCGAGGTGCACTACTGGAGCCGCTCGCGCCAGGAGCTGTGGCACAAGGGGGCCACCAGTGGCCACACCCAGATCCTCAGGGGGCTGCGCTACGACTGCGACGCCGACGTGCTGCTGCTCAGCATCGAGCAGACCGGCGAGGTGGCCTGCCACACGGGAGCCCGCAGCTGCTTCTACGACGACGGCCCCGTGCCCACGGCCGGTGGGGCCTCCGCCCCGCCACCGCCGGCCGATGCCTGCACCGAGCTGATGCGGGTGATCGAGGGACGCCGCGACCGGCCCGAGCCCGGCAGCTACACCAACAAGCTGCTGGACGGGGGCGACAACCGCATCCTCAAGAAGATCGGCGAGGAGAGCGCCGAATTCGTGATGGCCTGCAAGGACGGCGACCCGGCTGAGATCGCCGGCGAGGCCGCCGATATCGTCTTCCACCTGCAGGTGGCCCTGGCCCACCACGGCGTCAGCTGGCGGCAGGTGCAGCAGGTGCTGGCCGCCCGGCGCGGGGCCCCCCGCCGCGACTGATCCGCACCGGCAGGCCGTGCCGCAGCCCCAGGCTGCTGGAGGTGATCAGTCGCTCCCCGGCCGCCAGGCCTGAGAGCACGGGGTAGCGGTTCCCCTGCAGCTCCCCCAGTCGCACCGGCCGCTGCAGGGCCACAGGGGTGTGGGCGGGCAGGCGGCTCAACTGCTGCAGCGGAGCCCTGCCCGGATCGCGTCGCAGTTGCGCCAGGTTCCCCAGCACATACACGAAGGCCTGGCCTGAATTGCGCGTCACGGCCGTGAAGGGCACGGCCAGCCGTTCGTCCTCCGCCAACAGCACCCGGGTGCGCAACCGCTGGCCATTGCGCAGGGCTCCCGCTCCATTGGCAATGGCGGCCTTGGCCAGCAGGGTCTGGCTGCCGGTGGACACCCCTGGATCCACCGCGCCGATGCGCCCCTGCGCCAGCACCTGCTCCCCGCGGCGATCCAGCAGCTGCACCAGCTGGCCCACCTGCACCCGGTTGGCCAGGTTGGCTGGCACATCAATGCGGGCCTGGAGCTGACTGTTGCGAATCAGGCGCCCCACGCTCACCCCCGCCTGCAGCACGTCACCGGGCTTGACGCTGAGGTCCCCCATCACCCCGGCGATGGGGGCCCGTACGTCCTTGTAGGCCAGATCCGCCAGGCGTGCCCTGAGGCCCTCGCGGCTGGCGATGAAGCTGGCCTTGTATTCATCGCGCTGCAGGGCACTGGCGGCGCCCTGCCTCACCAGCTGCTCAAAGCGCTGGTAGTTGAGTTGATCGCGCTGCATCTGGGCCCGCAGGCTGGCCACCTCGGCTCGTAGCTGGGTCTGATCGAGCACCATCAACAACTGGCCCTTGCGCACCCGATCGCCGCTGGCCACCAGGATCTGCTGGATGCGGCCCCCGGCCTGGGAGGCCAGCTCCACCTCCTCGGTGGCCTCCAGGGTGCTCACCGTGTCGAGGGTCTGCTGGAACAGGGCGGAGCCCACGGGCTGCACCCGCACCTTCGGTGCGGGAGGGGCTGGCGGCGCTGCGGCGCAGGCCGCCAGCAGGGAGGTGCCGGCCAGGGCTGCGGCAAGGCGGATGGCGCGGGGGGTGGGTCTGGTGGGCATGGCGCCGCGGGTGGCCTCAGCCATGCTGCTGCCTCCCCGGCCGGGCCAGTTCCCAGCCCTTGATCACCCGGTAGGCGCTGGGCACCACGAACAGGGTGAGCACGGTGGCCACCAGCAGGCCGGAAAACACCACGGTGCCGATGCTGATGCGGCTCATGGCGCTGGTGCCACTGGCCAGCAGCAGCGGCAGAAATCCCGCCAGGGAGGAGGCCGCCGTGAGCAGGATCGGCCGCAGACGGGCGGTGGCGGCACCGCGCACTGCCGTGTCGAGATCCAGGCCTTCCCGCAGGCGCTGGTTGGCGAATTCCACAATCAGGATGCCGTTCTTGGCTGCCAGGGCCACCAGCACCAGCAGCCCCATCTGGCCGTACACATCCAGGGGCAGGCCCCGCAGGGCCAGGCCCGCCACCGCCCCCAGCAGGGCCAGGGGCACGGTGATCAGGATGATCACCGGATCGATCAGGTTCTCGTAGAGGCCCGCCAGCACCAGCCCCATCACCACGATGGCCAGCAGGAACACCCGCAGGCTGCCAGCGCCGGCCCGGCTTTCCTCGCGGGCGAGTCCGGCCCATTCCAGATCGGTGTTGCTGGATCCCTGCTGGCGCTGAAGGCTTTCCAGCAGGGCCATGGCCTGGCCCGTGCTCACGCCGGCTGCCGGCAGGGCGCGGATGCTGATCGAGCGCACCAGGCGGGTGTGGTTGATGGTGCTGGGGCCGCTGCCCTGCTCGATGCTCACCAGCTGTCCCAGGGGAATCAGCTGTCCGTTGCGGCTGCGAACCCGCAGGGCGAGCACGTCACTGGCATCGCGGCGGCCCGTGCCATCGAGCTGCACGATCACCCGGCGCACCTGATCCCCTTCGAAGCTGTCGTTCACATAGCTGCTGCCGAAGCTGGCCCCGAGGGTCGACACCACTGCATCGAGGTCGACCCCCAGGGCCGCCATCTGCAGCCGATCGGGCTCCAGCCGCAGCAAGGGGCCATTGGCACTGAAGCGGGTGGACACCCGCTCGAAGCGGCCTGTGGCCATGGCCGCACGGATCAGGGCCTGGGCCTGCTGCTCGAACTGTTGGATGCTGAGCTGGCCGTTGCTCGTGTCGAGCAGCTCCAGCTCCAGCCCGCCCTCACTGCTGAAGCCCCGCACACTGGGGGCCTCGCTGAGCTGCACCGCGGCGTCGCGGATCTGCCGGCGCAGGTTGCGGCTGAGCCGTTCGGCCACGGCCTTGGTGCTGTTCTCACCACCGCCTCGCTCCTTGAAGGGCTTCAGCCGCAGATAGAAGCTGCCCTTGTTGGGGGTGCTGTCGCCGAAGGAGCGGCCGGCGTAGAAGTTGGCGCTGGCCATGGCCGGTTCGCGGGCCACCAGCTGCCGCACCTGCTCCAGCACGGCCTGGGTGCGCTGCAGCGACACCCCTTCAGGCAGGATCACCACCCCCCGCAGCTGGCCGTTGTCTTCCTGGGGAATGAAGGCCGTGGGCCGCAGGGCCAGGCCCCCGAGGGTGAGCAGCAGCCCCAGGGCCAGGGCCAGCAGCACGCGGCCGCGCTGCTCGAGGCTGCGCTCCAGCCAGAGGCCATAGGGCTGCTCGAGGCTCTCCAGCCAGCGTCGCGGCGGATCGATCCAGCGCTGCAGCCAGGCCGGCTCCCGCTGCTCGGCATGGAGGATGCGGCTGGCGGCCACCGGCGTGAAGCTGATGGCGTTGAAGGTCGACACGATGATCGACGCTCCGATGGTGATGGCGATCGGGGCGTAGAGCCGTCCGATGCTGCCCTGCAGCTCCAGCACCGGCAGGAACACCACCACCAGCACCAGCGAGGTGGCCACCACCGCCCCTCCCAGTTCCGCCATGGCCTCCCGGGCGGCGGCCATGGGGGAGGCGCCCCGCTCCAGACGACGACCGATGTCCTCACTCACCACGATGGCGTCGTCCACCACCAGGCCCGAGGCCAGCACCATGCCGAACAGGCTGAGGGTGTTGATCGATGTGCCCGTCAGCTTCAACAGGGTGATCGCCCCCACCAGCGACACCGGCACCGCCAGGGCGCTGATCAGGGCCAGCCGGCTGTTGCCCAGCCCCAGCAGCAGCACCACGAACACCAGCAGCACGGCATCCCGCAGGCTGCCGGCCGCCTCGGTGATGCTGTCGCGCACCGTGTCGGCCTCGTTCACGATCAGCTGCAGGTCGATGCCGGGCGGGAAGCTCGGTTCCAGTTCGGCCAGGGCCTGCTCCAGGGCCTCGCTCACCGCCAGGGCATTGGTGCCGTCCCGTTGATACACCGCCAGGGCCACGGTGGGGTCGCCCCGCAGGTTGGTGGCGATGGTGTCGTAGGCCTCGCTGCCCAGGGTCACGCGGCCGATCTCCCGCAGCTGCACCAGGCCCCCATCGGGCCCCCTGCCCACCACCAGGCGCTCCAGTTCCGCCGGGCTGCGCAACCGCCCCTCCATCTGCAGGGGCAGGGTGGTGGGTTGGCCCGCCGGCATCGGCGCCTCGCCGGTCTGCCCCAGGGCGGCCAACACGTTCTGGGCCTCAAGGGCCTGGCGCACGTCGCCGATGGTGAGCTGGCGCTCGAGCAGGGCGCCGGGATCGAGCCACAGGCGGAAGGCCAACGGGCTACCCCCCGACAGCGACACGCTGCCCACGCCATCCACCCGCTGCAGGCGCTCCTTCACCACCTGGTTCACCCAGCCGCTGAGGAACAGGTCGTCGTAGCGGCCCTCGGCGGCGCTGAAGCTCAGCACCATCAGCAGGTCGTCGGAGCTGCGCCGCACCTGCACCCCCAGCCGCGCCACCGCTGCCGGCAGCTGGCGCAGCACCTGATTGGCCTCGTTCTGGGCGTTGATCTGGTTGAGCTCCGGTTCACCCCCCAGGAAGCTGAGAACGATGCTGCTGCCGTTGGCCGAGCTGCTGGAGCGGATGCTCTCCAGGCGCTCCAGGCCATTGAGCTGCTTTTCCAGCAGGGCGGTCACCCCCTGTTCCACCACATCTGCCCCGCCGCCGGGGTAGCTGCTGCGCACTGTGACCCTTCCAGGGGCGATCGGCGGCAGGTTCTCCACCTGCAGCCCGGCCAGGCTGGTGAAGCCCAGCAGCAGCACCAGCAGGCTCACCACCAGGCTGAACACCGGGCGCCGCAGAAACAGATCCGAGATCGTGCGCCGGGGCACCGTCCGGGATCGTGGTGTTGGCGCTGGTTGGGGGTCCGGCAGGGGTGGAGCGCTGCTCATGGGGCCACCCCGATGCCCCCCAGGGCCGGTTGTTGTTGCAGCCAGTTCAGTGTGGTCCGGTCGCGGGGGCTCAGCTGCAGCACCGGCGCTGGCCCGGGCTTGCTGGCCATGGCATCGCCGGGCTGGTCGCTGTGGCCCCAGAGGCCGAAGGCATGGCCCAGTTCATGCAGGGCGGTGGCCTGGATCGCCCTCGGGTTCTGGCCCGGGCTGATCAGCACCTGCACCCGGGGCTCCAGCTGCCAGGGGCCGGCGCGCCGCACCTCCAACAGCTGCAGCAGCGCCCGACCATGGCTGGCTCTGCCCTGCTGCAGCGGAGGCCGCCGACGCTCCACCAGCACCTGGGCCTGGCTTGGATCGCCCACAATCCGGATTGGCAGCTGTAGCTGCCAGGTGGCCACCGCCGCCTCCACGGCCTGCCTCCAGCGCTGTTCCCAGATGCCCGTGGGGCCATGGTCGTGGATCGGCTCGATCCACAGGCACCACTGATCCCGCCGCGGCCAGCCCGCCGGGGTGGGCTTGATGGCCTGGCGGTAGTCGCCCTGGCCCCCGGCAACAGGAAGCTCCCCTGCGGCGGTCGCTGGGGGCACCTGCCGGGGCGCGGTCCACGGGCGAACCTCCATGGCCATGGGGCAGGGGGGCTCGGGCGGAGACGGCTGCATCCTGCCTCAGCCGGGCAGCACGCTGGGGAGCCCCACACCGCGGGCCATGAGCGTTGCCAGCAGGGGGATGGCCGCGAAGCCCACCAGCTCGATGTTGAGAATCCAGGACAGCCGCTTGGCCAGGGCCTCGCTCACCTGGGGCAGGTCTCCACGGCGCAGGGGGATGGCCCAGAGGATGTAGGTGATGGTGGGGTAGAGCGACAGCCCGCCAACGGAGAGATACAGGCCCACCTTCCACCAGAACAGGGGGTTCTCGGTGTAGAACTCGCTGCCCTGGCCGAAGTACAGCACCCGCAGAATGCCGCTCACCAGCAGTGCCAGTGCGGCCATGCCGTACACCACATCGGTGATCACCATCAAGGTGGCCTCCTGCTTGTTCGGGTTGGCTTTGATCAGGCGCCGTTCCAGCACCAGGGCCCCGAAGCAGAGCATGAAGCTCAGGTAGTGCACGTAGGCCACCCCGGCGCGGGAGAGCACCTCGGGGGGAATTGCCGCAAAGCCGGCCATGGGGCAGGGGGGTGTGGAGTGGGCATGACCGTAGCGAGCAGCTGGGCGGGCTGCGTTGGCGGCACCAACTGCAAAGGCTCACAACCACTGGAGATCAATCCCCTTGCGCCTCTGAACTGCACTTGCGAAGAAAAACCGCACTTGCGAAGCAATATGGAAACTTGGAAGCCTTTCAGTGGCTTTCATTTCTTTCTGAAAAAGCTTCTAGGTTCAAATGAGTGAAGCCCAAGATCATGGCCAGCTCGCTGAGTGCTTTTCTGGGAGAGATCGGTCGCCATCAACTGCTGACTCCGGAGCAGGAGTTGATCCTGGGCCGGCGGGTGCAGGCGATGGTGGCTCTGCAGGAGCGCTGCGCTCTGGCGGGTGGTGAAGGCGATGCCTGCCACTACGACGACACCGAGAAGCGCACTCTGCGGGTTGGCGAACGGGCCAAGGGGCAGATGATCACCGCCAACCTGCGGCTGGTGGTGAACCTGGCCAAGCGCTACCAGGGCAAGGGCCTGGATCTGCTCGATCTGATTCAGGAGGGCACCCTGGGCCTCACCCGCGCTGTGGAGAAGTACGACCCCACCCGCGGCCATCGTTTCAGCACCTATGCCTACTGGTGGATTCGCCAGGGGTTGAACCGTGCTCTTTCCACCCAGAGCCGCACGATCCGGATTCCCGTGAATGTGAACGAAAAGCTCACCCGGCTCCGGGCTGCCAAGGCGCGGCTGTTGCAGGCCAACGGACTGTTGCCCAGCGCCAAGCAACTCGCCCAGGTGATGGATCTTCCCCTCGAGGAGGTGGAGGATCTGCTGGGCTGTGAGCTGCGCAGCGTCACCGTCAGCCTGCAGGGGGTGGTGAAGTCGAAGGCGGATCCAACCGAACTGGTGGATGTGTTGCCCAGTGAGGAGATGCCGCCGATGGAGCGCTGCGAGCTGGCCGAGCGCAATGCCGCGGTCTGGAAACTGCTCGACCAGTCGAATCTCACCCCGAAGGAGCGCACGGTGGTGATGTTGCGCTTTGGCCTCGATGGCAGCAATGAGTGGCGCACCCTGGCCGAAGTGGCGCGCCAGTTGGCCTGCAGCCGCGAATACTGCCGCCAGGTGGTGCAGCGGGCCTTGCGCAAACTGCGCAAGGCGGGCATCCAGAGCGGATTGGTGGACGCCTAGCCACGGGCCTGCGCCCTGCCGGTTCCAGGCGCTCGGGAAACCGGCCATCCCCGCCGCGACAACCGCCCTGGTTGCCGCCTGCGGGCCGACCACAATGAAGCCGTTGTTCCTGATCGGGAACCTGCGCCATGGCCCCAACGCAGCCGCTCGATGCCGAAGTGCTCGAGAGCACCGAGGTGGATGAAAACGCCCTGCGCCGTCTGCTGCGACGGGCCGGCCGCACCCTGGCCCGCCCGGCATTGGAGTGCCTGGAACTGCTGTTGGATGGCAACACGCCACCCCAGGTGCGCCTCACCATGCTGGCTGCCCTCACCTATCTGCTGGTGCCCGTTGATCTGATCCCGGATTTCATTCCCGCCGCCGGTTTCAGTGATGATCTGGTGGCACTCACGGCCCTGCTGGGGCTGTGCACCACCCATCTCAACGACGAGATCCGCATCCGGGCGCAGCGCAAACTGGATCGCTGGTTCCCCCCCGGGCGCTGATGGCCACCCTGACCACGGATCAGCTGGAGGATCTCCAGGCCTTCCTCAAGGATTGGCTGCGCCACAGTGGCCGCACCCAGGCCGACCTGCGACGGGCCTTGCGGGCCAGTTCGATCCGCATGCCCGTGCTTCTCGAGGAGCTGGCGCGCATTCATCGAAGCGACGGCCTGATCGGCCTGGCGGAACGCCTCTGCCAGATCGAAACCCTGTGGCAGGGAGAAGATGATTGGCAGGGGCCAGACCCGGAGGATGGTCAGGCGCCGCAGTTGCCCCTGGCCCTCGACGATTCCCTCAGCCAACTGGATCTGCTGTTGGAGGAAATTCGTCTCGACAGCAGCGAACCCTGATCACAACCGGGTGTGACACGCCAGAGTAGGGGGAGCTTCTCCTGTTGCCATGACGGCGCTTCGCCCAGCAGCCCCTCGCCTTGCGGTCGCCGCTCTGTTGCTGCTGGCCACTGCTGCCGCCCCCGTTCAGGCCCAGGTGGAGAGTTTTCTCTGGGGCCCTGGTAGCAACGTGGGTCCGGCCACCAAGATTGAACCCACGGATTGCGTCACCGCCGCCGACGGCACCATCACCTGCGGCACCAAGATCGTGAATCCGGAAGGGGATACCCCGGCCAAGCCCCAATATCGCCCCTTCTCCCAGTGATCCCCCATGGCGGTCTCAGGCGATCAGGCGTTTCTGCGGGCGGTCACCCGATTCGAACGGGGCCTGGCCAAGGTTCTCTCCCTGGCGCTCACGTTGGTTCTGGTGGTGTCCACCGTGCAGTTGCTGCTCAGCCTGGGGGTTGATCTGCTGGATCTGCAGGTGAACTGGGCAGGGGAGGGCTTGATCAGCCTGCTCGATCAGATCCTGGTGATTCTCATTGCCCTGGAGGTGCTGCAGAACCTCACCGCATACCTGCGCGAGCATGCCGTGCAGATTGAGCTGGTGTTGGTCACGGCCCTCACCGCTGTGGCCCGCAAGGTGATCGTGATGCCACCGGGCATGCACAAGGATCCAGGCCAGTTGATGGCCCTGGCGGTTGCGGTGTTGGCCCTGGCGGTGGCCTATTGGCTGGTGCGGCAGTCACACGTCAGCCGTCTGCATCCCAGAACAGAGCCAACCACAGGGTCCCAGGGGCTGGATCCGTTGCCACCACCCGATGCCGGCGGTGGGGCTTGATCAGCAGGGAATCGCCCACGCAGAGATCCCTCGCCTGCGGTTCATCCTCGAACTCCAATCTGGCGCTGCCCCGTAGCAGCAGCACCCACTCCATGGCGCGTTGGTCGTACCAGCCGTCTGTCGGGCTGCTGGCATTGCAGGAATGGATGCATTCCAGGCGCCACTGCGAGCTTTGAAACAGAACGGTGCTGCGCTCCTGCCCATCTTCGGGGCATGGGCTGGCCAACAGGTTCTGTTGATCAGCGGGGCTGGGAGGCCGTTCCGCCGTGGGGCCATCACCCCAACGGCGGCCGATGTCGAAGCCGAATCCTGCGGCCAGTTCCACCACCTCGTGGTGGTTGCTGCAGTTGCGCAGTGCCGTTCGCAGCTCGGGCTGGGCTTCGCTCAGGGCCACAAACGCGTTGAGCTGGCGAATCTTCTCCAGGAATTGCTGCAGATGGGCTTCGGCCATCAGTCCAGTATCGCCGGGCCACCCACCAGCTGTTTCTCCATCCGGAAGCGACGAAACAGCACGCCGTTGATCAGCAGTTCCTCCTGCCAGCGCACCTGCCAGCCGTGGCGCTGCAGAAGGGGCTGGGAGGAAAAGCTGGCTTCGGTGCGCAACCTGCAGAGTCCACGGCCTCTCGCTTCCTGCTCAAGCGCCTGCAGCAGGGTGCTGGCGCGCCCCTGGCGTTCAGCCCGGGGGTGGCAGTAGAGCAAGGCCAGTCGATCGAAGGGATCCAGCAGTCCGAAAGCCTCGATTCGCGTTGGCGATGAACAGCTCACCAGCCCGAAACCCCGCTCCAGACTGCGCCGCAATGCAGCCACAGCCTCACCGTCAACGGCCTGCTGGGCCCAGGCCTGACACTGCTGTTGGCTGTAGAGCGAGCTGGCACCAGAGAGCACGGCCTGGCGATAAACCTCCAAGACGGCTTCGTGATCGATCCCCTTGAGCCGACGCAGGCTGTTCATCCCGCTGGTTCCGCCGCAATCCATGGCCATCGATTCTTCCGGATCAGCGCCCTCAGGTCTGGCAACCATCGCCTTGGTGTTGTAAGTTGTGAGTGTCGAATTGATCCAAACCACTTAAATCAATGCTCACTGGATCCGAACTGCTGGCCAAGGTCAAGGAACTGGGCGATGTGGGTAAGTCCGAGATCGTCCGGTCCTGCGGCTACGTCTCGAGTAAGAAGGATGGCGGAGAGCGCCTGAACTTCACCGCCTTCTACGAGGCTCTCCTCGAAGCCAAGGGTGTGGAGCTTGGCGCCAGCGGCAAAGTTGGCAAAGGAGGCCGCAAGCTCAGCTATGTGGCCACTGTCCAGGGCAACGGCAACCTGCTGATCGGCAAGGCCTACACCGCTCTGCTCGACCTCAAGCCCGGCGATGAGTTTGAAATCAAGCTCGGCCGCAAGCAGATCCGCCTGATCCCCGCTGGCTCCAGCGAAGACGACGAAGAGTGATCGTGCAGCCGGCTTGATTGTCCGGCTGGGCAATCCCCTCTGTTCCGGGGTCAGTGCTCATCCCAGTCGGTCAGACTGGGAGCCTGGCCCCTTTTTTGTGCATGGTTGCGGTTGTTGATCCCCCTGCGCTGCCCCTCGGCAGGCGCGTGCAGCAGCTGTTGGTGTGGTTCCTGCTGCTGTTCAGCACCCTGCTGCTGTTGGTCTGCGCCGGCCCCGCCATGGCGGAGGGAGTGCAACTGGACGCAAGCCGACCGGCTGGGGCTCAGTTGTTTGATCAACACTGTGCCGGCTGCCATGTGAACGGCGGCAACATCATTCGCCGCGGCAAGACCCTTCAGCTCAAGGCGCTGGAGCGGCAAGGGCTCGGTTCGGCTGAGGCCATCGCGGCAATCGCAGCCAATGGCATCGGCCAGATGAGCGGCTACGGAGCCGTGTTGGGCGGTGAGGGTGTCGACCAGGTGTCCAGCTGGGTCTGGCAGCAGGCCCTGGCCGGTTGGCCACGGGGGGTCAGGCCGGCATCTTGATCGCTTCGATCCAGGGGTACACCTGCAGTTCGGTCCAGATGCCCTGGCGCCAGTACACATCCCCGTGCAGCAGCTCTTCCACCTGCTCCTGGCTGGTGGCCTCGTAGATCCCGAACACGTGGCTGGTGTCCTCGGTGGGTCCGAGCGTGATCAGGATGCCGTCCTGCTGCTGCTGGCGCAGGCCCGCCAGGTGCTCCTCGCGGTAGGGCGTGCGCCGCTCGAGGGCGTCAGCGCAGTAGCGACCCCAGAGAACGAATCGCATCGGCAGCACATCGGGAGAGGGCGCCCAATGTAGGGGCCTGGCCCCCACACCATGGTCCCGCCGTTAGAGGCTGAACAGGGGGGCCGAGATGGGATTGGGGAACAGGATCGGCTGGCCCGTGGGCTTGGCGCCGGCCTTCGTGGTCCAGCGGACCGTGCAGCTGAAGCTCTGCACGCCCTTGATGTTGGAACTGTTGATCCGGAAGCCCCTCACCGTGGCACCGGCGGGCATGCGGTATTGCGCCTGGTTGCAGGCATCCACTTCCGAGGCAGGCGAAGTGGCCAGCGAGGTTTCAGCACGAACGCTGGCGGGAGTGAGCGCGCCAATGCTTCCGAGGCAGGCAGCCAGTGCAAGCATCCGCTGAACCCTGGTCATGAGGCGGGACCCGTTGATTGCGTCCATCCATAGCGCGCCGCTTCGCCTCTGCCCAGAGTGGTCAGCATTTCGACAGCGTTCCCCCTCCACCGTGGCCCCTGCTGCCCCTCCCCAGCCCCATGCCCAGCGCCTGCAGGTGCTCTGGCTGGCCTGGTTTCTGGCCTTGCTGTTTCACACCGAACTGGGCTTGATGCCCCTGTTCCATGGCCTGTCTCCACAGATTGAGAGCCAGGTGGATCCCGCCCGGTTGCCCGCTGTGTTCTGGGCCATGCTGCTCTACTTCCTGATGCCGCTGGTGGCCCTGCTGCTGATCAGCTACGCGGCCACCAGCAGCGGACCCTGGCGTCGCTGGCGCTGGTTTCACCTGGGGTTGGGCATCGTCTACTCCCTCACCAACATTGGCCACATGGTGGTCGACATCCTCATCCCCGACTCCCGCTCCGATCAGGTGACACTGATGGCGGTGATGGTGGTGATCGGTCTGTTGATCAACCTGGAGAGCTGGCGTTGGTGTGACGCAGGCTGAGGCCATTGCGCGGCGGTTTGCGGTTGTTGTTGCTGAAATGCTCAACTTTTCCGGGGACAGCTTTTGATCCGGATAGGGGCTTGAAACCATGCCCTGGATCCGTGCTTTGGCATCAATCGATTCACTTCTGTGATGAAATGATCCGTCCGATCTTCGCCACCCTGCTGCTGGGCGCCGGCGCGGCCCTCAGCGCAGCTCCTGCCCTTGCCGCCGATCCCCAGATCGCCCAGTCCTACGGCTCAGCTCCTGTCGCCTACGAGCAGGGCACGGGCTTCTATGCCACCCTTGGCCTTGGTGCCCAGTGGCCCCAGGATCAGGCTGTCAACGGTGGCGGCGCCTGGAACGGCTTCAGCGCCCAGACCGACTTCGGCGGCGGTTTCTCCGGTGAGGTGGGCGTTGGCTACGACTTCGGAGCCATCCGCACGGAACTCACCTACGGCTACTCCCAGGCCAGCGCCAACCGACTCAAGGTGAATGCCCTCGGTGGTACGTCGAACCCCGGTGTCAGCGGCAATATCAGCAAGAACGATGTGCTGGTGAGTGCCTATTGGGATATCGCCACCGGTAGCCGTTGGGTGCCTTACATCGGCGCTGGCATCGGCTACACCAACCTGAGCACGCCCAACCTCTCCATCGCCGGCATCAACACCAGCAGCGGCAACAGCGGTAACTTCGGCTACCAGGCCAAGGTGGGTGTCTCCTACGTTGTGTCCCGCAACTGGGATGCCTTCCTGGAAGGTGTTTACCAGGGGGCTAACAGCTCCAGCACAGTGACCGGCACCAACGCTGCTGGCCAGGGAGTTTCCGCCGACTTCGGCTCCTTCAACAGCTGGGGCGCCAAGATCGGTGCCCGCTGGCGCTTCGGTGGCGCCCCTGCCGCCGTGGCCGTGGTGGAGCCTGCTCCCCAGCCCGCACCTCAGCCCATTCGCGGCCTCTGGTGATCCAGTGGTTCATCGGTTGCGGCCGGTCCTCCGGCCGCGATTCCCATATCTCTTGAGCGGGGGAAACCCCGCTTTTTTGCTGTGATGGGGCAGGCGCGCTGGATCAGCCGTCGAGGGCCTGGCGCAGTTCACGGCAGAAGCCGGCGGCGGCGGCGGCCACATCCTCGTGCTGTACATGGCTCTCGGCCATCACCTTCACCAGGGCGCTGCCCACGATGGCCCCGTCTGCACCCCAATCGCGCACCTGGCGGGCCTGCTCCGGCCCCGAGATGCCGAACCCCACCGCAACCGGAGTGGGGCCGATGGCCTTGAGCCGTTGCACCAGCCCCTCCACACGGCTCTCGATCCGGCTGCGCACGCCGGTCACGCCGGTGACGCTCACCAGATAAGTGAAGCCTCGACTGGCGGTGGCAATGCGGGCCATCCGCTCCGCAGGCGTGGTGGGGGCCACCAGCAGCACCAGATCCAGGTGGTGCTCGGCGGCGATGGCCGAGAGCTTCTCGGCTTCTTCCAGGGGCAGATCCGGCACCACCAGGCCGGCGGCACCGGCGCCAGCGGCCTCGCGGCAGAAGCAGTCCATGCCGCGGTTGAGCAATGGGTTGCTGTAGGTGAACAGAATCACCGGAATGGTGAGTTCGCCCTGCAGGGTTTGCAGCATCTCCAGCACCTTGCCCGGAGTGGTGCCCGCTGCCAGGGCACGGCTTGCCGCCGCCTGAATCACGGGCCCATCCGCCAGGGGATCGCTGTAGGGGATGCCCAGCTCAATCAGGTCGGCCCCCGCTGATTGCAGGGCGAGCAGGGAGGCACGGGTCTGGCTGAGATCCGGGTCGCCGGCCATCAGGAAGGGCATCAGGGCGCAGCGGCCCTGGGCTTTCAGTTGCTCGAAACGCTGCTGGATCTGGGTGCTGGTGGTCACGGCCGCGTTTGCGCTTCGGTGAGCCTATGGGGTCGCAGGTGCCGCCTCAGAGCTCAGCCGTGTCCTCCAGTTGGCCCAGCTGCCGCAGCAGTCTTTCCTGCTCGGCGGGGCTCAGGGCCTCGAACTGTTTCTGCAGTTCGTCTTCGGTGGCAGCGTCGTAGGCACTGCGGTAGCGCCGCCGCTGTTCCATGTAGGTCATGTTGCCGGTCACCACCCGGAACAGGTACGAGCCGGTCCAGCCGAGCACGATCAACACCAGCACCGCCTGGGCGGCAATGCCGGCGCTGAAGCCCTCAAAACCGGCAGCCTGGAAGCCCCAGTAGCCCAGGCCTCCGAGGGCGAAGATGGTCACCCCGGCCAGCAGCGCCCGTCCACGGGTGATGCCCTGGCTGGCTTGCGGCGGCTCCGGCGCGCTCATTCCAGCGGCCCCTGGCCCTGCAGGCGCAGGTTGATGAAGGGTGCAAACAGGATCAGGCCGGGGAAAAACAGAAACACCAGGCCGTACACCGCCGTGCGCTCCAGCTTGCCCATCTGCGTCCAGCGCCTGGCCATCCAGGCCATCAACGCCAGCGGCACCACCACCAGATAGGTGCCTGCCAGGGCGGTGTAGGTGGCCAGCACCAGCAGGCTTTCGGTGCTGAGGGAACTGAGCATCCCAGGCAAGGGCACGACGCCATTGTGACTGCACCGAATCTAGGTGGAGCACCGCGTGGAATCGGGCTGTCATCGGCGGGAGTTCGTCCTGCTTCGGCGTCAACCCATGGAGTTCTCTGCCGCGCAGGCTCAGCAGCTGCTGCCAATCCGGCCAGATGTTGGCCACTGTTGCTGAACAACAACCCCATTCTGGTGCTGGCTGATGTCTGTATTCAGGCCGTGATTCGACCCTTGCATCGCATCAGTCTGCGTCAGGATGTCCTGGTGGCAGGTCTGCACAACCTCTGGTGGCTCAGGGTGGGTTGCCGATGCCGTAGGGGATCCAGAGGCGGCCGGTGCCTGTGTCAGCGTCTGCAGACGAGACCGGGCTCCTAGGATGGTGACCTGCCAGGGAGCATGGCGGAATTGGTAGACGCAGCGGACTTAAAATCCGCAGACGGCAACGTTGTGGGGGTTCAAGTCC
>RGNC01000261.1 GCA_010029175.1 Synechococcaceae bacterium WB8_1B_136
CCGGTGATGGCCCTCACCGATCCCGAGGCCGGGCTGTTCAGCGCCGCCTGCCGCGCCCGCATGCTGCAGGGCTGAGACCCGGCGGGTGGGACACTGGCCGCAGCAGTAGCGACCGCATGGTGCGCCCCCGCATTGGACAGGGGGTTGTGGTGGATGTTCCCGCCACGACAGCCAACCTGGGCCCCGGCTTTGATTGCCTGGGGGCCGCCCTCGATCTGAACAATCGCTTTGAGATGCGTTGCATCGAGGGCGATGGCGAGCGTTTCGAGCTGGTGATCGAGGGCAGCGAGGGCGCCCACCTGCGGGGCGGACCCGACAACCTGGTGTATCGCGCCGCCCAGCGCGTGTGGAAGGAGGCGGGGGAGCAACCGATCGCCATCGAGGCGCGGGTGCGGCTGGTGGTGCCGCCGGCCCGGGGCCTGGGCAGCAGCGCCACGGCGATCGTGGCGGGCCTGATGGGGGCCAATGCCCTGATCGGTGAACCCCTGAGCCGCGAGAAGCTGCTGGAGCTGGCCATCGACATCGAGGGCCACCCCGACAACGTGGTGCCCTCCCTGCTGGGGGGTCTGTGCATGACGGCCAAGGCCGCCTCCCACCGCTGGCGGGTGGTGCGCTGCGAGTGGTCTCCGGAGGTGCAGGCGGTGGTGGCGATCCCATCGATCCGCCTCTCCACGAGCGAGGCACGCCGGGTGATGCCCAAGGTGATCTCGATCCCCGACGCCGTGACCAACCTGGGCTCCCTCACCCTGCTGCTGCAGGGGCTGCGCACCGGCAATGGCGATCTGATCGCCGATGGCATGCACGATCGCATCCATGAGCCCTACCGCTGGGGGTTGATCCAGGGGGGCCGCCAGGTGCGCCAGGCCGCCATCGACGCCGGGGCCTGGGGCTGCGTGATCAGCGGCGCCGGCCCCAGCATCCTGGCCCTGGCCAGCAAGGCCCATGCCACGGCGGTGAGCCGGGCCATGGTGACGGCCTGGGAGGCCGAAGGCGTAGCGTCGAGATCAGAGGTGCTGCAACTCCAGCAGACCGGCAGCCGCTGGCACGACCTCTGACCACCCCCCACGACCCGCCTAGCACCAGCCCAGCGACCAAAACGCTCAGCTTGAGTAGAAATACTCACACTGTTAGATTGCGCTCACCTGAGCTCGCCCCGGCCCGGTTCCTCCAGGCGGGAGCCACCTGAGGCCGGATCGATTCAGCACCCCCAGCCAAGGCCGAGATGGACGCCAACCTGCCCCTGACGGCCGCGTCCAGCCTGTCGGGCTCCTTCCCCTGGCTGAGCCTGATCACCCTGTTGCCGGCGATGGTGGCGCCGTTCTTGATGCTGCTGCCGGGCGACGGCACCGATCCGAAGCTGCCGCGCACGATTGCCCTGGCGACGCTGCTGGTGGATCTGGTGCTGATGCTGGTGGTGTTCAGCCAGCACTACGACGGCTCCATTGCCGGCCTGCAGCTGGTGGAGCGCTTCGCGTGGGTTCCCGCCATCGGCCTGGAGTGGTCGCTGGCGGCCGACGGCCTCTCCACGCCCCTGGTGGTGCTCTCGGGCCTGGTCACGCTGCTGTCGGTGGCGGCCAGCTGGAACATCGAGAAGAAAACCCGCCTCTACTTCGCCCTGCTGCTGCTGCAGGCCTCGGCCCAGGCCCTGGTGTTCCTCTCTCAAGACTTCCTGCTCTTCTTCTTGGCCTGGGAACTGGAGCTGGTGCCGGTGTATCTGCTGATCGCCATCTGGGGCGGCCATCAGCGCCAGTACGCCGCCACCAAGTTCATCCTCTACACCGCCACGGCCTCGCTGCTGATCCTGTTGAGCGGCCTGGCCCTGGCCCTCAACGGCCCCTTCACCCTCAACCTCTCGGAGCTGGCCGCCCGCAGCCCCGGTGGCACCTTTGGCCTGCTCTGTTATCTCGGCTTCCTGGTGGGCTTCGGCGTGAAGTTGCCGATGTTCCCGCTGCACACCTGGCTGCCCGATGCCCATGGCGAGGCCAACGCGCCGGTATCGATGCTGCTGGCCGGGGTGCTGCTGAAGATGGGCGGCTACGCCCTGCTGCGCTTCAACGTGCAGATGCTGCCGGATGCGCACCTGCAGCTGGCCCCGGCGCTGATCGTGCTGGGGATCGTGAACATCGTGTATGGCGCCCTCAACGCCTTCGCCCAGGACAACGTGAAGCGGCGCATCGCCTGCAGCTC
>RGNC01000262.1 GCA_010029175.1 Synechococcaceae bacterium WB8_1B_136
GGTGTCCGGCGGCCTGATGCTCTATGCGCCCGTGGCTCCCACCGCCGAGCTGCTGCGGCAGCTGCGGGAGCTGGAGCGGCGCCATGGCCCCGTGCGCACGATCGTGCTGCCCACAGCTTCGGGCCTGGAGCACAAAGTGCCCGTGCCTGCCATCGCCCGGGCCTTCCCCGATGCCGAGGTGTGGGTCACGCCGGGGCAGTGGAGTTTTCCCCTGCCCTTGCCGCTGGCCTGGCTTGGCTTTCCCTCCCGTCGCACCCGCGTGCTCGGTGAGCAGGGGTTTCCCCATCCTGAGGAGCTCAACTGGCTGTCGCTGGGCCCGATCGACCTAGGGCTCGGGCGCTTCCAGGAGTACGCCTGCCTGCACCGCCCCAGTGGTGCCCTGCTGATCACCGATGCCCTGGTGGCGATCGAGGCCGATCCGCCGGAGCTGTTCGCAGCCGATCCCTCCCCGTTGCTGTTCCACGCCCGGGATCGCGGTGATCAGCCGCTCGTGGACACCCCGGAGCAGCGGCGCCTGGGCTGGCAGCGGCTGGTGCTGTTCGCCTCCTATCTGCGGCCCGACCCCCTGCAGGTTCCGCCGCTGCTGTCGTTGCTGAGCCAGATGCTGCGCCCGGGCCTGCGTTCCCCCCGCAGCTACTTCGGCCTCTACCCCTTTCGCTGGCGGGAGGGCTGGCAGGACTCCTTCCAGCAGTTGCTCGCCGATGGCCAGCCACGGCTGCAGGTGGCCCCCGTGCTGGAACGCCTGGTGTTCCCCAGGGCCCGCGATCCACTGCTGCACTGGTTGCGGCAGCTGAGTGGCTGGAGTGAGCTGCGCTGGGTTGTGCCCGCCCACTACGCCGCGCCGATCGCCACGTCTGCCCAGCAGCTCAGCCAGTTGGCCGATGCCATCGAGCAGCGTCCCTGGGCTGTGAACGAGGGCAACTGGGCCTATCTCGCCTCCCTCGACCAACTGCTGCTGCGGTTGGGGGTGGTGCCGCAGCAGCCTGGGCCCTGAACAGTGGGGCCGGGCGCGACGCGATCAGCCCGGTTTCAGAGTTTGAGTTCGCCGGGGTCGCTGTCGATGCCCTGATCGCCGAACAGGCTGGCTTCCAGTTCCATGCGCTGCTCCATCTGGCGCAGGAAATAGCCAGTCATCATCGCTGAGGCCAGTAGGCCCGCCAGATGGTCGCGACTGGCGGTGATTTTCACGTCGAAGTGCTCACCGGGCAGCATGCCCAGCAGACCTTGCACGTTGTGGCGGATGATGTCCTGAATGTCGCTGCTGGCTGAGCGTGCGACCCGTTGGAGCACATCGGGCGACTGGTCCTGCAGGTATTGGATCAGCGAGTTGGTGCTGACTGCCTCACTGTCGCTCGTCAGGAACTCCGGGTTGAACATATCCGGTGTGCACCGCGTCACACTTGCACCCTACCCCAGCTCTGAAGCGTCATCGAGAGGGCTGAATGCGGGGAACCGTATCGGTCCGATCCGATGCAATGGCCAGTAGCGGAACACGGCCGTGCCGATCACCTCGCGCTGCGGCAACGGGCCCCAGAGATGTGAATCCAGGCTGGCGTTGCGGTTGTCCCCCAGCACCAGCAACGTGTCTTCGGGCACGGTCACCGGACCGAAGTCGTAGTTGATCGCCTCGCCTCGCCAGGGTTCGTCGACAGGTTCGCCATTGCGGAACAGGGTGCCCTGGCTCACCGCCACTTGATCCCCGGGTTGGCCGATCACCCGTTTGATCAGCGCCGCCTTGGGGTCATAGCCGGCCGCCACCAGGGCCGGCGGGGCGTGGAACACCACGATGGCGCCGGCGGGAAGCGGCCGCGCCAGGTGTGGGCGCAGTTTCTCCACCAGGATCCGGTCCTGCAGTTGCAGGGTGGGCAGCATCGAACCGGAGGGAATCCAGCGCGGTTCGATCACCGCCCAGCGCAGTAGCAGGGCAACCGCCAGCCAGATCAGGAGCGAATGCCAGCCCCGGGGCTTCGGGGTGGATGGGTCGGGCACGGCGCCCATGGGCTGCAGACCTGTGAGCATGATCGGCACATCCTGATCACCCGCCCGGCTCGGTGCTCGCCTCCCCCGCCCCCTGCAGCGCCGAAGCCAATCTGGGTGCTGCCCTGGTGCTGCTGCAGCGCCTGCAGCGGCTGGGCCTGCGGCGCCTGGTGCTCTGCCCCGG
>RGNC01000263.1 GCA_010029175.1 Synechococcaceae bacterium WB8_1B_136
TTGACCAGCTGCATCGGGAGATCGGTGCTTGGCGGATTCTCTATCTCGATCCTCTGCAGGCGATGCGTCAGCCGCAGCCGCCCCGTGATATCGATGACATCGGCAGCCGCGGCGAATGGCTGGTCCCTTACCTTCACCGTCTCAATCATCAGCAACCGCAGGCCTTTGCCGCTGTCCGGCGGGTGATCGCGACAGCCGTGAGCGGCATCACCGATCTGCGCACCGAACTCAACGAAAAGCGCGGTGAATTGGAACTCAGCCTGCTGCTCAACGGCACCTGGTTGCCGGCGCGGGTGGTGTCCGAGGGCACGCTGCGGCTGCTGGCCCTCGGCGCCGTGGCGGCCAATCCCTTCAACCGGGGTCTGGTGGCGTTCGAAGAGCCGGAGAACGGCGTCCATCCCCGGCGCATCCATGTGGTTACCCGTCTGCTCGCCAATGCGTCCCGGCGGCAGCAGGTGATCGTCACCACGCACTCACCGCTCGTTGTCGAAGAGATCCTTCAGTTGATCCAGCAGGGTGAACTCAGTCCTGATCAGGTGCGTCTGGTGCGTTGCATCAGCACCCCTGAGGGCTCCGCCTATGTGGCATTCCAACCGCAAGGGCCCTTGTTTGCGGACACGGAGATCAGTGAGGCACTGGCCGGCAGCGACGACCAGCAGATCCTGCAGTCGATGCTGGTGAGGGGGTGGCTCGATGGCTGAGCGCCTCGTCTTGGATCTGTTCTGCGAGGACAGCGGCCATGAAGTCTTCGTCACCAATCTGGTGCGCGTCATGGCCCGATCGCTCGCGGTTCCCGAGCCCCTGGTCAAGCCGATTTCAGCGCGCGGCGGCCATGGCAGGGCCATCAGCGAACTAAAGGCCTGGCAGCGCGGTCTAATCAAAGGTTCATTGATGCGTGGCGATGCGCTGATCGTGCTGATCGACGGCAACAGCACGGGGTGGCGTGCGATGGACAAGGAGATTCGTACTGCCATTGATGCTTCGCTTTATCCCCACGTGTTGATCGGCTGCCCTGATCCCCACGTTGAGGTGTGGTGCGCCGCCGATCCTGTGGCGTTTCAGAGCCTGTTCAGTGTTGCGGTGCCACCCGCACCGGCGCGTGGCGGCCGGCTTGTCTACAAGCAGTGGCTGCGCACGGCCCTCGAACAGGCCGGCGCCATGGTGCTCGGCGATCCGCTGGATATCAGCCTCGATCTGCTGCCGGCGATGGATCTCAACCGAGCCTGCAGGAATGATGCGTCGCTGAATCACCTGGTTGGCGATCTGCGGGCGCTGTTGCAGAGGACGCGCTGATGAAGGACTGCCCACGCAGCCATGCCCCGCGGGGGATGTCCACCGGCCCTGGCCCAGCCGTGCAGCGAGCAGCTCAGGGCAAGTCACAGCAGCCACGGCCCCGACCCGGCACCTGAGAGGCTGGAGGCAGCCCTGTGCACACCCTGAACCAGGAAACCCTGCTGTTTGAGCCCGCCGTGCCCCAACCCGGGGCGCTGCGCGCGGTGCTCGCCTTCCCCAGCACCTACACGGTGGGCATCACCAGCCTGGGATATCAGATCGTGTGGGCCACCTTGGCCCAGCGGGGCGATGTGGACGTGCGGCGCCTGTTCACCGACCAGGGCGATCCCCCCCATGGCGGGAGCCGCAGCCGGGGCCCCGATCTCGACCTGTTCGGGCTGTCGCTGAGCTGGGAGCTGGACGGGCCGGTGCTGCTGGATCTGCTGGAGCAGCAGCGCATCCCGATCTGGGCCAGCGAGCGCGGCGACAACGACCCGATCGTGTTCGGCGGCGGCCCCGTGCTCACCGCCAACCCCGAACCGCTAGCCCCGTTCTTCGATGTGGTGCTGCTGGGTGATGGGGAGCTGCTGCTGCCCGCCTTTGTGGATGCCCTGCAGCAGCACCGCAGCGCCCCCAGGGCTGAACGCCTGCGGCAGCTGGCCCGGGTGCCTGGGGTGTACGTGCCCAGCCTCTATGCCCCCCGCTACAGCAGCGACGGAGAGCTGCTGGCCGTGGAGCCCACAGAACCGGGCATCCCCGCCACGGTGGCCAAACAAACGTGGCGCGGCAACACCCTCAGCCATTCCACGGTGATCACCCCGGAGGCGGCCTGGCCCTCGATCCACATGGTGGAGGTGG
>RGNC01000264.1 GCA_010029175.1 Synechococcaceae bacterium WB8_1B_136
CATGGTAACGAGTATGAGGCCTTCGGGCATCCTAATGCGCTTCGGAGTAACTGCAAGGCAACATTGAAGTTAGAACGCATCAAGCCGCGTGGTTTCAAGGGCACTGAGAAGGCTTTCCCGCCACTGGATCAGATCGGAGGCGGCATTCGCTGGAGTGAGGCGACTCGCACACGCTTCAGCCGCATCGCCGTGGTGGAAAGCCCCCATCAGCCCGTGGGTGATGCCATCGAGCCCTGGCCGGTCTTCCAGCAACTGTTCAGCCTGTTGGCTCTGCTGCCTCTGCAAGGCATTCAGTGTCCTGTGGTGGCCACCCCGCTGCTCAGCGCCGGCAACCAACAGGTGGCACCCAGGAGGTTGTTTCCAGCGCTGCTGGCCTCCTGCCGCAGCGGCTTTCGCCACGTGCCCGACCTTGAGAGGCTGATTGTGTTTGACCGCCAGCAGGAGCCACTGCAATGGCTGGCCACTCAGATCGACGTTGAACTTGGCCGCAATCCAGCTGATCGCCAACGGATCACTCTTGACGGAATCGAAGCACTGCGCGAGGGGTTGCTTGGTGTCCTGGCTGGCTTTGGACGCCTGCATCCCCAGCTTGCCAATGAAGTGGATTTGCATGAGCTGCAGCATCTGATCGCCGACGGACAGGTGTCTCCGGTTGCCTTGGGGTTGCACAGTCGTCGGCTGGTGGAACTTCTTGTGCGCCACAAACTGGGCTGGCGCCGGGGGACTCTGTACCAGGGGCTTCAATCGCTGCAGCGAGCAGACATCAACCCCTGGATCCTGAGCTGCCTGCATCAGGTTCGGGTGTTCGGCAATTGGATGGGGCATCCTTCACCACCCCACAGGCAGCAGGCCGTGTCCAGCGTGGACATCACCACCATGATGGCTTCGCTGCAGCGGGTATTGGAGTACTACCCATGGACCTGATGGCTCGCCTACTTGCAGCCAGCGGTCTCTCGCTGGTGGGGCTGCTTCACAGCACAGCGGCAATAGCCGCTGATGGCTACTGGCTCGATCAATACAACGCTTTGTTGTATCTGGGCTCGTTCAGGTTGGACCCCGAGCTGCAGGCGATGCGCCGGCAGGGGGCCGGTGTGGTGATGGTGCATGCCGACTCTCTGCCGGATCCGCTGTTGCGTTGGATCGCCTGGCGGGCACGGCGTGCCGGGCTGCAACCCGTGGCCTGGATCCAGCGCCCTACCCCGGCCAACCTCAAGCGGGTGAGAGCCCTGAGCAGCTACAGCGCCCTGCAGGTGGATGACCATTTCTTTGCCCGGCCGCCTGTGGCGCTCTCCAGCCTGAAAGCAAGCCTTGCCCCCAGACAGCTCTGGTGCTCGTTCCAGCCCGGCCAGTATTCCTGGCAGGCCGCTCAGCATTGCGACCACGTCGACATCCAGGTGTACCGCCAAGGCTGCAGTGCCACGGTGGACAGCGCTTACCAGCTCGGGGTGGCAGGCCGGCGTGATACGGCCATCGCTGTCTATCACGATGGCTCAGCAGCTGCTGATCGCCGCCTGTACTGTTTTCGCAGAAGCATTGGGACCCTTGGCAATCGGGTGTTTGTCTTCAAGTGGAAGAACCCCGAGCATTGGCTCACGCCGATCACCCGTGGCCTCTGGCAGACGCTGTCGCAGCTCCGCTCCAACTGAGCATCAGGGTTGATCCAGCCCGTGGCTGCGGGTGATCAGTTCCCCGCCACTGCCCAGGAGAAACCGTTGCTGGCTGCCGCTCACCTGCATCCAGGCACCCGTGGTGCGGCCCTCGAGCACGTGTGCTGGAGAACGATCCCTGCCCGGCGATCTTGATGGTGTGGTGCGGTCGCGCTGCGCCCCAAGCGGCTGCCGGTGGTGCGGAGTGTGATGGAGGTGCGCGCGGTGCCGCAGCAGCTGGAGGGGCCAGCCGCTCTGGTGTGTGGGCTGCTGTATGGCGGTGGCCTACGGCTGATGGAAGCTCTGCTGGCGGCCCTGCGGGGCGACAACGAGCTCTGGCTGGGGCTGGCGCTGATGAGTGGCCAGCGCCTACCCGCCGCCGCCAGCCGCCGAGGACGCCCTGCAGGACCTGCGCGGCATCCGCCGCGAGCTGCAGCGCCAGCAGGAGCGGGCCCA
>RGNC01000265.1 GCA_010029175.1 Synechococcaceae bacterium WB8_1B_136
GCCATCGGCAAGGTGCTGTTCGGCTTCCTCACCCGCCGCCAGCGGGCCGGCAGCACCGAGGCCGTGGCGGCCTGAGTGCGCCCCGTTCGCGTTCTCGTTCCCGGCACCACCGGCAGGTTTCGCTGCGGCGGCCTGCTGGTGGAGCTGCAGACGGCACGGCTGCTGAGCCAGCTGGCGCCGCTGCAGGTGGTGACCTATCGCCAGCGGGAACCCGATCACCCCTTTCTGGAGGATCTGCTGAGGGAAGAGTCCGCGCCGGGGCAGGCGCTGTGGATCGTGAGCTGGGGCTTTGATGTGCCCCAGTTGCTGCGGCGTCTGAAGGGCCGGCCGGTGGCTTACCACGCCCACAGCAGCGGCTATGGCTTTGATCTGCCGGCCGGCACGCCGGTGCTGGCGGTGAGCCGCAACACCCTGGGCTACTGGGGCGATCGCAGCCCCCGCAGCCCGCTGCTGCTGGTGCCCAATGCCCTCGAGCCCCAGTGGATTGGGCGGGGAGCGCGCGGCTGCACCGACCGCCGCCCGATCGATGTGCTGGTGCAGCGGCGCAAGAGCAGTGCCTATGTGCTCGAGCAGCTGGTGCCGGCCCTGCGGGCCCGGGGGCTGCGGGTGGAGCTGCAGAGCGGCTGGGTCGACGACCTGGTGGACCTGTTCAACAGCGCCACGGTTGTGCTCTACGACTCGGCCGACTACTGGCGCGGCCGCGGCGTGAGTGAGGGCTTTGGCCTGCCGCCGATTGAGGCCCTGGCCTGCGGCTGCGTGGTGTTCAGCAGCCTCAACCACGCCCTGGCCGACACGCTGGATCCCGGCGTGCTGGGCCATCAGATCGGCGCCGGCAGCCTGGAGAGCGATCTGGAGCGGATTGCAGCGGCGGCAGCGGATCCCACCAGCTGGCGGCCCGAGCCGGCGGCCCTCGCCCAGTTGCTGGAGGGGTGCAGCGAGAGCGCCCTGCTGGAGCGCTGGCGGCGGGCCCTCGATCACCTCAACCGCCACTGGGATCGGATCGCCGCGGGATCTCCCGTGCTGCGGAGCCCTTCCCCCCGTCGCCTGCGCTGGCGGCAGCGGCTGGAGCGGCTGCAGAAGCTCTGCGGGCCAATCGGTTCGCTGGCTGGCCGCCTGCGGCGGATGTGCTGACCTCTGCGCCATAACTTGTGGCGATGCGCAGCCAGACCTTCGATCAGCTTCGGCAGCTGCTGGGCTATCTGCCGGCCCGCCGCCTGCGGTCGTTGCTGGCGCTGGTGCCCTTCTCGGTGCTGCCGGGGGTGATCGATCTGGCCTCGGTGGCGGTGATCGCGCGGCTCACGGGCGCCCTGGTGGGTTCAGAACTGGAGGATCGTCTGCCGGGCGTGCATGTGTTCGGCGGCGATGGGGTGGATCAGAGCCTCTGGCTGATCCTGCTGTTCATCGTGCTGGCCTGGTTGGCCTCACTCTCCAAGATCTCGCTCAAGTTCTTCCAGCAGCGGCTCTCGGCCCGGATCTGGCGGGACCTCTCCAACCAGGTGCACGCGCGATTGCTGCAACAGGGCTACGAATATCACCTGGGCAAGAGCACGGCGGATCTGAGTTCGCAGCTGCTCAACAATCTCAATCGTGTGGCCACCAATGTGGTCACCCCGATTCTGCAGATTCTCAGCGCCTCGGTGTCGATCGTGTTGCTCTCGGTGGGCATCCTGTTCGTGGGCCGTTGGTTGGCGGTGCTGCTGGTGGCCAGCCTGGTGCTGGCCTATGCCGTGATTTCCTCCAGCGTCACGCCGCGACTGCGCCATGGCTTCCGCCAGAAGATGCGGTTGGAATCGGAATCTGCAAGCATTCTGTTCGAATCGCTCGGCTCGATTCGCGATATTCAGCTCACGGGTTCAGAGCCCTATTTCGAGCGGATGTTTCAGGCTTCCGGTGAGCAGGCCCGCCATTACACCTGGATCACTGAGTGGCTGCCAGATCTGCCCCGCGGGCTGATCGAGCCCTTCGGCATCACGATGATCTTCGCGGTGGGGGCCGTGCCGGCCCTGCTGAGCGGTGATCCCAGCAAGGTGCGGGCGATCCTGCCTTTCCTGGCCACCATTGCCGTGGCCGCCCTGCGGCTCACGCCCCCCCTGCAGGATG
>RGNC01000266.1 GCA_010029175.1 Synechococcaceae bacterium WB8_1B_136
GGCATGGGCCAGCCGCAGAACCAGGCCGCCGTGAGCAGGCCCACCCCGGCCAGGGCCAGGGCCACCTGTCCTTCAGGGTCGGTGGCAAGCCTCTGCAACTGCTGGCGCATGGCCCCATGGGATACCGCCCCAGAATGGCTGCAACCAGGGACAGTGCCGATGACCCGTCCGCCACTCCACCGCCTGGGCCATGTGGCCCTGCGCGTGCAAGACATGGACCGTGCCAAGGCGTTCTATGGCTCCCTGGGACTGCGGCTCACCTGGGATGCCGAGGACTGGGCCTATCTGCAGTGGCCAGACAGCGGCGAGGGCATCGCCCTGCTGAGCCCTGGCTACACGGCCGCCGGCCCCCACTTCGCGTTTCACTTTCAGCAGCGGGCGGAGGTGGATCAGATCCGCGACCAGCTGGTGGCTGCCGGTCACAGCTGCGGACCGGTGCATGATCACCGCGATGGAACGGCGTCGTTCTACATGCAGGATCCCGAGGGCAACTGGCTGGAGATGCTCTACGAGCCTGCCGAGGGGCTGCCCTCGAACATCGGCGCCGCTCCGATTCCCCTCCAACGCCGTCCTGTTGAGCATCTGTGATCCAGCCCCCACAGCCCACGGTCTCCCCGCAGGCGGCTGACATCCAGGGCGAGGCCCTGGACCTGCTGGAGTGGTCGCGGCTTGCGGAACACCTGGCCGGCTTTGCCGGCACCAGCGCCGGCCGGGCCCTCTGCCGGGCACTGCCCCTGGCACCGGATCGGGCTGAGAGTCAGCGGCTGCTGGCGGAAACCACCGAGCTGCTCGGCCTGGATGGGGTGATTGAGGGGGGGATCAGCTTCCAGGGGGTGGCTGATCTGGGCCACACCCTGCAGCTCTGTGCCAAGGGCGGCATCGCCTCCGCCGACCAGCTGCTGCAGGTGGCCACCACCCTGGCGGCGGCCCGGCGCCTGCGGCGTCAGATCGATGATCCCCAGCTGCGACCCGTCACCACGGCGCTGGTGGAGGCGCTGCGCACCCTGCCGGAGCTGGAGCAGCGCCTGCGCTTCTGCATCGAAGAGGGGGGGCGCGTGGCGGATCGGGCCAGTCCGCCTTTGGCGGAACTGCGGCGGCAGATCGCGGCCACCCGCTCCGAGCGCCGCGACCGCCTCAACGATCTGCTGCGCCGCTACGCCTCCCTGCTGCAGGACAGCGTGGTGGCCGAGCGCAACGGGCGGCCGGTGCTGGCGGTGAAGGCCGGCGCCGCCAGCCAGTTGCCGGGCCTGGTGCACGACAGCTCCGCGTCCGGCAGCACGGTGTTCATCGAACCCCAGGCGGTGATTCCCCTGGGCAACCGGCTGCGGCAGCTGGAGGGGGAGGAGCGGGAGGCGGAACTCGCCGTGCTGCAGGAGCTCAGCGGACTGGTGGGGGCCGAGCTGGAGGCCCTGGAGCACCTGCAGCGGGTGCTGGTGCAGTTGGATTTCGGCGTGGCCCGGGCCCGCTATGGCGCCTGGCTGGGGGCGGTGCGGCCGGAGCTCGACGCTGATCCGGCGGCGCCCCTGGTGCTCGAGGGCCTGCGCCATCCACTGTTGCTCTGGCAGTTCAAGCGGGAGGGCGGCAACCCCGTGGTGCCCGTGAGCGCCACTGTGGGGCCCGAGCTGCGGGTGGTGGCGATCACCGGCCCCAACACCGGCGGCAAGACCGTGACCCTCAAGAGCGTGGGCCTGGCGGCGCTGATGGCCCGGGCGGGCCTGTTCCTGCCCTGCAGCGGCACCCCCCGCCTGCCCTGGTGCGCCCAGGTGCTGGCCGATATCGGCGATGAGCAGTCGCTGCAGCAGAACCTCTCCACCTTCAGCGGCCACGTGCGCCGCATCGCCCGGATCCTGGCGGCGTTGCCAGCGGCGGGCAGCGATCCGGGGGCCGTGGCGGGCGCCTCCCTGGTGCTGCTCGACGAGGTGGGGGCCGGCACCGATCCCACCGAGGGCACCGCCTTGGCCATTGCCCTGTTGCGGCAACTGGCGGAGCGGGCCCGCCTCACCATCGCCACCACCCACTTCGGTGAGCTCAAGGCCCTCAAATACAGCGATCCCCGCTTCGAGAACGCCTCGGTGGCCTTCGATGTGGACACCCTCTCC
>RGNC01000267.1 GCA_010029175.1 Synechococcaceae bacterium WB8_1B_136
TGCGAAGTCGTCCGATGGCATTCGGATTGTGTATCCGGAATGGACGTTTGGCAGGCGACAATGAAAATTGGAACAAACGCGATAAGGCTGCTGAGTGACTTGTCAGCCTGCAGCGACCAGGCAACTGAATGATTGGCTAACGATAGGGGCGGCTGACTGACGTCAGCCATGGTGCAGAGGTGGCAACTTCAGGACGCCCGCCGCTGACCGGAGCAGCTCGTCAGCGCAGCCAGCGAGTTCATGCGCCTCGACCGTGATGGCAACAGCTCTGTGGACAGAGTGTCAGAAAATCACGTAGGCTTCTGACACAACAGGACGCAACAGGAGGTATCCAGACGCCATGGCCGTGCTGAGCGAGCGGATCCTGGAAGCCGCGGGCCAGCGCCCGGAAGGGTCCCTGCTGGCGGCCAAGCAGTTTCTGGCGCTGGGGAGCCGTGCTGCGGTGGACCAGGCCCTGCGGCGCCTGGCCGTTCGCGGCAAGCTCGTGAAGATCACCCGCGGTCGCTACGCCCTGCCCATCACCAGTCGCTTCGGCACCAGGCCTCCGGCGCCGGAGGTGGTGATCGCACAGCTCAATCAGGAGGGGGCTCAGCAGCTGGTGAGCAGCGGTGCCGCCGCGGCCAATGCCCTCGGCCTCACCACCCAGATGCCAGTGCAGCAGACCTTCCTGGCCCGCACCCGCAGCCAGAAGCGCTACGTCTTCGGGAAGCAGCAGGTCACGATCCGCCCGGCAGCTTCCTGGAACTTCCTCTTCCCCGATCGCCCTGCCGGCCAGGCGATCCGGGCCCTCACCTGGCTTGGCCCTGATCAGGCCTCAGCGGCCTTGCCGACGCTCCGCCGTGTGCTGCCGCCCCAGGAGTGGGATGCCCTGCTCTCCGTCCGTGCCGAGCTGCCCCTGTGGCTGGCGCAGCTGCTGAGTGAGCAGGCGCCGGAGCCGCAGAAGGCTCGTGGCTGAGTCCTGGTTCGCGCTTTCCCCAGAGGACCAGACGGAAGCCCTGGCGGTCGCTGCTGCCGAATCCGGCTGGCCGGCCAACCTGCTGGAGAAGGACATCTGGGTGGTCTGGGCGCTGCAGACCCTGGGGACAGAGCCACAGTTGCTGGAGATGCTCACCTTCAAGGGAGGCACCTCGCTCTCCAAGGCCTATGGGCTGATCGATCGCTTCTCAGAAGACGTCGATCGCACCCTCAACATCCACCACCTCTGGCCCGAGGTTGACCTGTCTCCAGCCGTCAATCCCAGCCAGGCGGCCAACCGCAGAAAAACGGCTGACAGGAAGCTCAAGCAGTGGGTCCGGGAGATACCCCTGCCGCTGCTCCAGGAGGCGTCTGCTGCAGCCGGAGTCACCCTTGAGCTGGCCCTGGAGCAGCCAGAAGCAGGGCGCCGGCAGCCACCCACCATCGTCATCCACTACCAACCGCTGATCCCGGCGCCAGACAACAGCTCCGGGTATGTGCGGCCGACGGTGCGGCTGGAGTTCGGCGCCCACTCAACGGGTGAACCGCACGGACCCATGCCCATCAACTGCGAGGCGGCGACCCATCTGGCGATGCTCGACTTCCCCACCGCCAGGCCCCTGGTGATGGATGCCCGGCGCACCTTCCTGGAGAAGGCCGCGGCCATCCATGTCGCCTGCAGGCGGGGGCGCTGGGGCAGCGGCGAGGGCGACCGCTATTCACGGCACTGGTATGACCTCGATCGCCTGGCCCGTGCAGGGATCGCGGAGGCGGCCATCCGTGACCGGTCCCTCGCCGAGGAGGTGGCGCAGCACAAGAAGGACTTCTGGGGTGCCACCGATGCCGATGGACAGCCGATCAACTACGCCCAGGTGATCAACGGTGAGCTGCAACTGGTGCCGACTGCTGCCTCCCGGGAGGCACTGGAAGCGGACTACAGGGCCATGACCGATTCCGGGATGCTGCGCGGTGAGATCCCGAGCTTCCTGGAGTTGCTGGAGCGGATTGCGCTGCTGGAGCAGCAGTGCAATGCCATCGCCCGCTCTGTCAGCTGAGCTGCCAGGGCGACACGCAGTCGAGTCAAGGGCGCCTCGGTTTTTGCGCTACGTAGCGCAA
>RGNC01000268.1 GCA_010029175.1 Synechococcaceae bacterium WB8_1B_136
TCGTGCTCGCCCAGGTTCATCGCCTTCTGGGCAATGTTTTTGAGGATCTGGCCGCCGGAGAGATCGCCGATGTACCGCGTGTAGTGATGGCCCACCAGCAGCTCGGGTGCTTCAGAGGCCACCTGATGGATGCGCGCCACATACTGCTGGGCGCCTGGGGTGGGCTGGATACTGCTGCGCCAATCGGCGCCGAAATAGAAGGCCAGGTCCTGCTCCAGGCTCTCGCGGCGGTTGAGCTCCGGGAACCCCACAGGTCCCACCACGGGATGGCCCTGGTCGCGCAGCTTGCCGATTTCCTCCTCCATCGCCGAATAGACGAAATAGAGGTCGGCCACCAGGGTGCGGTAGCTCACCTTGTCGACCACGCCTTTGAGGAAACAGCTCACAAAGCCGGTGTTCTCCGCCATCGTGTGGGCCTTTTTGGTGCCTTCACGGAGTTGGGAAGCCAGGGCAACGGCCATGGTTGGCGATCAAGAGGTCAGTTGTGCATATGAAGCACCTCGTCAACCTAGTGGGAGTAACAAACACGAGCCCCTTTCTTTGCGAAGGATTGCCTGTCATCACAACGCCCTCCGCCGTATGGTTGCTTGCCTGCGCGACATGGAGACATTCCAAGGGCCCCCCAGAGGGGGCTTTTACTTCTCTCTTGATCCCTGGGCGGTGCCCTGCGGCGCTAGGGGATGGCAACATCAGCTGCAGCAGCTGGGCGGACGCCCGATCCCATGCTCTCCTCCGGCGACGGCACCCCGATTAGCGAAGCCGAAGCGCTGGCCAGGCTGCGTCAAAGCGACAATCCTTCTCAGCAGTACTACGGGGCCTGGTGGCTGGGTCGCATGCGCAGCACCCATCCCGACGCCGTGCCCCTGCTCCAGCAGGCCCTGCGCCAGCGACGCCCCCGCGATGGGGGCGTCGCTGGCGTGGAAGAGAACGCCGTGGCCCGCAATGCCGCCCGCGCCCTGGGCAAATTGGATCCGGCCGCCCGGGTGGCTATCCCCGACCTGCTCGCCACCCTCAACGACGACGATGACGGCCTCCGGGAAGCGGCGGCCCGGGCCCTGGGCGAACTGCGCGCCACCGAAGCCGTGGCCGGCCTCTGCGCCCGCTTGGCCAGCGGACCCAGCGGAGCCGGCGCCCAACGCAGTGATAGCCCGCGGCTGGTGGAACCCTGCGAAGCCCTGCTGGAAGCCCTTGGCGATATCGGCGTCGCCAGCGCTGAGGTGGTGGCCGTGGTGGAACCCTTCACCGCCCATGAACGCCCCCTCATCCGCAGTGCCGCCGCGCGTGCCTTGCTCCAGCTCAGTGGGGAAGCCCGCTGGAGCAGCGTGCTGCTGGAGCTGCTCGAGCATCCCCAGTTGCAGGTGCGCCGTGCGGCCCTAATGGATCTGGGCGCGGCCGGCTGGCGGCCAGCACTCGAGCCCATTGCCCGCACCCTGGCCGAGAACAGTCTCAAATTGATCGCCCTGCGGGGCCTGGTGGAGCAGGGCCAGGGCGAGCCGGAGATCCCGGCGTTGCTTGCCTGCATGGATTCCCTGTTGTGAATGCCGCTGTGAACTCCGCTTTGAATGCCTCTCCTAGCAATGCCAGCGTTGCCGAGCTGATTGCCGCGGTTCAACGGGCCGACAGCAGCCAGGGCTTGCTCATGGCCACCCAAGCCCTGGTGCGCGCTGGGGATCCAGCCGCGGCCCCGACCCTGGTGGAGGTGCTCGGTTTCAACAACCCAGGAGCCGCGGTGACCGCCGTGGATGGCCTGATTGCCCTGGGCCCGGCAGCTGTGGAGCCCCTGCTCCAGCTCGATCCAGAAAACTACGGCGCCCGGGCCTGGGCCGTGCGGGCCCTGGCAGGCATTGGTGATGTGCGTGGCCTCGATCTGCTGGTGGATGCCCTCGGCGGCGACGTGGCCGCCAGCGTGCGTCGCGCCGCGGCCAAGGGATTGGGGAGCTTGCGCCTGAGTGCGCTGCCAGCCAACGAGCAGGCCCGCATCCAAAGCTGCTGCCTGGAGGCCTTGCTCGCCGCCAGCCGCGATGGCGAATGGGTGGTGCGCTACGCCGTGG
>RGNC01000269.1 GCA_010029175.1 Synechococcaceae bacterium WB8_1B_136
ACCACCACCCGCTTGAGCCCCACCGCATCGAAGTAGGGCTGCAGGGTGGCGGGCGTTTTGATCTTGCCGCTGCACTCCAGCACCAGCTCCACACCTGCATCGCGCCAGGGCACGGCGGTGGGGTCGCTCTCCTGGCTAAAGCCCACGGGCTGGCTGCCCACCAGGAAACCCGGGCTCTGCCCTGGCATCTCCGTGTTGGCCAGCACCTCCTGTTGCCAGCGGCCGTGGATGGAATCGAAGGCCAGCAGGTGGGCGGCGGTGTGGGCATCGCCGCCGCTGTCGTTCACGTGCACCAGCTCGATGCCTGGCCGTCCCCAGAGGGCCCGGAACACCAGCCGACCGATGCGGCCGAAGCCGTTGATGCCGATTTTCATGGGGTTCAGCCCGTGCAGCTGGACTCACTCTCCCATCAAGTGGAGTTGATGCGTTTATGGCACGGTTAAGGGGTGGGGCGGTGGCCGCGCCTGCGGTTGGTCGGCGACAGCAGGGATCTCAATAACCGCTATTTAGCAGCATTCTTGATAAGCTGCGTTCGTTAAGAATGCGAGTGCCTCGTGGTCCTGGGTGAGCAGGTTGTTCGGGCGCCGGCGCAGCTGGGGGTGCTCCTCAAGGGGGTACGTCGCCAGCAGGGTCTGAGTCAGCAGGAGCTGGCGCTCAGAGCCGGAGGCACCAGCCAGGCCCGGCTCTCCCAGCTTGAACTGCAGCCGGGACGGCTCACCGTGGAGCGCCTGTTGTTAATCCTTGCGGCTCTTGACCTGGAGCTGGTGGTGCGGCCCCGCCAAGCCAACGGCGCCGCCGCGGAGTGGTGATGGGCCGCCCGCGCCTCGGCCGTTCTCTGGCTGTGTGGATGAATGGCGAGCGGGTGGGCATCTGGTCGTTTCCTGCCAGGGGGCCCCAGGAGTTCCGCTACGACGACACCTGGCTTCGCTCCAGCCAGTTCCGGCCCTTGTCGCTGTCGCTGCCTGCGGGACTCGGGGGCACCTCGCTCAAAGGCGATGCCGTGGAGAGTTGGTTTGACAATCTCCTCCCCGACAGCGAGGCCATCCGTCGCCGGGCTCAGCTGCGCTTTCAAGCCGCCAGCACCCGCGCCTTTGATCTCCTGGCCGTGATTGGCCGCGACTGCGCCGGTGCTGTGCAGGTGCTGCCGCTGGATCACCAGCCCAGCGGGATTGATCGGATCGAAGCCAGGCCCCTGAGTGATCAGGAGATCGGCCGACGGTTGCGCGGCACCACCGCCATGCCCTCGCCGGGTGCCCTGCCGCAGACGGCGGATGAGCTGCGGCTGTCGGTGGCCGGTGCCCAGGAGAAAACCGCTTTTCTGCTGCACCGCAACCAGTGGTGCTTGCCGCTCAACAGCACGCCCACCACGCACCTCTTCAAGCGGCCGATGGGAGTGATCGGCGAGGGCCAGATTGACTTCACCACGTCTGTGGAGAACGAGTGGCTTTGCGGCAGGATTCTTGAGGCCTATGGGTTGCCTGTTGCGGTCAGTGAGATGGCCACGTTTGATGATGAACGCTGCCTGATCGTGGAGCGGTTTGATCGTCGGCTGCATTCCAGTGGGGCTTATTGGCTGCGTCTGCCAACGGAAGACTGTTGCCAGGCCACCTCCACACCCCCAGCTAACAAGTATGAAAATCAGGGCGGTCCGGGAATGGTGGCTATTGCCGAATTGTTGGCCCAATCTTCAGAGCGCCAGGATCTCCGCACCTTCTTTCAGGCGCAGGTGCTGTTCTGGATGCTGCGGGCGATTGATGGCCATGCCAAGAATTTCAGCCTCTTTCTTGATCCTGGTGGTGGCTTCCGGCTCACACCACTTTACGACGTGCTCTCGGCCTGGCCCGTGATCGGTAGTGGCAGCGGTCAGTGGCCGCAGCAGCAACTCCGGATGGCCATGGCCTGGCATGGCGATAAAGGCAGATACGCCAAGCCCCTCCAGATCACGGCGCGCCGCATGGTGCTCACGGCCAGGCGGCTGGGGCTGGCGGAGGACGCTCAAGCCATGCTCGGTGATCTGATCGCCCAGACCCCGG
>RGNC01000270.1 GCA_010029175.1 Synechococcaceae bacterium WB8_1B_136
CGGCCGGGCCCTCGCGGAAGCGGGCTGGCCCGTGGTGAGTGGCCTGGCGGAGGGAATCGACGCCGCCGCCCACGAGGGGTGCCTCGAGCGGGACGGCAGTCCGGTGGGGGTGCTGGGCACCCCGCTGGATCGGGTGTACCCCAGGCACCATGAGCAGCTGCAACGGCGGGTCGGGGAGAGGGGCCTGCTGATCAGCGAGTGGGCCAATGGCACCCCGGTACGACGGGGCCACTTCGCCGAGCGCAACCGGCTGCTGGTGGCGCTATCCAGGGCCGTGGTGCTGGTGGAGTGTCCGGAGGGGAGCGGTGCGTTGCACTCGGCCAACCTGGCCTGGCAGCTGAGCATGCCGCTCTGGGTGGTGCCGGCCGATGCGGGCAAGATTTCTGCAGCGGGCAGCAACCGCCTGCTGAGCCACGATGCCACCCCCCTCCTGGATCCTGCCGATCTGGTGCGCGATCTAGGGCCAGGGCCCCTGCAACGGCCCCAGCAGACACGGTCCACGCAGCAGCAAAAGCAGATCCACAACAGGGAGGTGGCGCTGCTGGCGGCCCTTGGCAGCGGCGCCTCGCTCGAGCAGCTCTGCAGCCGGCTGCGGCAGAGCCCCGCCGCCCTCTCGCGGCGGCTGCTCGCCCTGGAGCTGGCGGGAGTGCTGCGCTCGGAACCCGGCCTGTGGTGGCGGCCCTGCTGATCCGGCTGCCTAGGGTGGGTGGATGGTCGCCTCGATCAACGCCACCGCGCTGCTGCACTGGCGGCGGGAGCAACTGCGCGCTGGCGGTAACCCCGCCGACCTCGACTGGCTGCTGGATCTGGCGGGCGGGGTGAGCTGGGCCCGGCAGCAGCGGCTGCGGCTGGAGCCAACGGCCACGGTGCAACTGGCCTGCGACCTGGCCCGGCTCGAGCAGCTGTGGCGCCGCCATCGTCTCGAGCACCAGCCGCTGCAATACCTGGTGGGCGTATGCCCCTGGCGCGACCTGGAATTGCGCGTGCAGCCGGGGGTGCTGATCCCTCGCCAGGAAACGGAACTGCTGATCGAGCTGGCCCTGGCCCAACCACGGCCTGCGGCGGCTCCTGACTCTGAGGAGCTGCCCATGCTCTGGGCCGACCTGGGCACCGGCTCAGGCTGCCTGGCCCTGGCCCTGGCCCGAGCCTTCCCCGGCAGTCGGGGGCTGGCCGTCGATCGATCGGCGGAGGCCCTGGCCGTGGCAGCCCAAAACCTGATGCCGGCTGCCATGCCCCCGGGCACCAGCGTGGGCCTGCTGCAGGGCAGCTGGTGGGAACCGCTCCACCCCCACTGGGGACAACTGCACCTGGTGCTCTCCAATCCGCCGTACATCCCCACGGGTGTGTGGGAACAGCTGGATCCCGTGGTGCGGCTGCACGAACCGGCATTGGCGCTGGATGGCGGCCAGGACGGCCTCGATGCGATCCGCACGATCGCGGCCGGTGCCCAAAGGGCCCTGGCACCGGGTGGCTGGCTGCTGCTGGAGCACCACCACGACCAGGGCCCGGCCGCGGCGGAGCTGCTGCGGCAAGGCGGCCTGGTGGACGTGAACAACCACCCCGATCTGGAGGGCCAGCAGCGCTTCGTGAGCGCACGCCGAAGCCCATGACCCAGCACTCCCCACTGTTGACAGCCGCAGAGCTGGCTGGCCACCTGAAGGCGGGCGGCGCCGCGATCTTCCCCACCGACACCCTGCCGGCCCTGGCCGCAGCCCCGAACCATGCCAGCCAGCTGTGGGAGCTGAAGGATCGGCCGCAGCACAAGCCGGTGATCCTGATGGGAGCCGATGCCGAGGCGCTGTTTGCCCTGCTGGGCACAGCGGTTCAACCCGCCTGGCGTGACCTGGCCCAGGCCCATTGGCCTGGGGCGCTCACGCTGGTGCTGCCCGCCAGGGGGGCCATGGCCCAGCTGCTCAATCCCGGCGGCTCGAGCCTCGGCCTGCGGGTGCCGGCCTGCGCCCAGGCCCTGGAACTGCTGCGGTTGAGTGGTCCTCTGGCCACCACCAGCGCCAACCGTTCCGGCGAGCC
>RGNC01000028.1 GCA_010029175.1 Synechococcaceae bacterium WB8_1B_136
TGGCCGACCCCAAGGAGCGCGCCGAGCACGTGATGCTGGTGGACCTGGGCCGCAACGACCTGGGCCGCGTCTGCCAGCCGGGCACGGTGCGGGTGAGTGAATTGATGGTGATCGAGCGCTACTCCCACGTGATGCACATCGTGAGCGAGGTGGAGGGGCTGCTGGATCCAGGCCGCGATGTGTGGGATCTGCTGATGGCCTCCTTCCCCGCCGGCACCGTGAGCGGCGCCCCCAAGATCCGCGCCATGCAGCTGATCCATGGGCTGGAGCCCGATGCCCGCGGGCCCTATTCCGGCGTTTACGGCGCCATGGATCTCGGTGGTGCCCTGAACACCGCCATCACCATCCGCACGATGGTGGTGTTACCGGCCGCGGCAGGGGGCTGGCGGGTGCAGGTGCAGGCGGGTGCGGGCCTGGTGGCCGATTCCTCCAATGACAGCTCCCCTTCTGCTCAAGGGCTTTGAAGTGGAGCTGTACACCGGCCGCCCCGATGGCACGGTGGTGGGCTGTTCGGCCGAGGCGGCCGCGGCCCTGGCGGGTTTTGTGACCGAGCCCGATTGCCGCAACCTGGAGTACACCACTCCCCCCGATGCCAGCTACAGCCACCAGCTGGAGTTGTTGCTGGAGCCGCGCCGCCGTCTGCGCCAGTGGTTGAAGGGCCGGGGGCTCACCCTGCTGCCCGGCAGCACCCTCAGCACCGGCGACAGCAACCGTTTCGAGCGCTCCAACCCCGACAACCCCTACCACGGCTACATCGAGGCCACCTACGGCACCCGTGTGGTGACGGCCAGCGTGCACATCAATCTGGGCCTCACCGACATGGAGGCCCTGTTCGCCGCCTGCCGGCTGGTGCGCTGCGAGGCGGCCCTGCTGCTGGCCCTGAGCGCCTGCTCCCCTTTTCTGGATGGGCGAGTCACCGGGGCCCACTCCCAGCGCTGGTTGCAGTTCCCGCTCACCCCCGAGCAGGTGCCGCTGTTCACCAGCCACCGGCACTACATCGACTGGGTGCATCAGCAGCTGGAGCTGGGCACGATGCAGAACGTGCGCCATCTCTGGACCTCCGTGCGCCCCAACGGCGACGATCGCCCCCATGATCTGAACCGCCTGGAGATCCGCATCTGCGACCTGATCGCCGACCCGGAGCTGCTGCTGGCGGTGACCGCCTTCGCCGAGTTGCGCATCCACCAGCTGCTGCGCGATCCCGCCGGCCACGATCCCCTGGCGGCCAGCGCCCTCGATGGCACGGCCCTGGCCGCCCTGGCCGATGCCAACGACCGCGCCGCTGCCCGCGGCAGCCTGGAGGCGGAGCTGCACCACTGGCGCAGCGGCGAGCCGGTGCTGGCCCGCGACTGGATCGCCGCTGAACTGGACGCCTTGGCACCCCTGGCCGCTGAACTGGGCCTGGCGGCCACCCTGGCGCCGCTGCAGCCCGTGCTCCACCAGGGCAATCAGGCCATGCAATGGCTGGCGGCCCATGCCGCCGGCAGCAGCGTGGCCCAGCTGGTGGCCGGCGGTGCGGCGGCGATGGAGCAGCGCGAACAGCTGCTGACTGCACGACTGGCGACAGACCGCGCGGGCACTTTGGGATGATCATGGATCGCCCGCTTGCCGAGCCCACCTCCATGGGGCCCACCCTTGCCGCCACCGCCGCCGCCGCCGCCGGCCCTGCCGCCGCTGTGGCCGAGCCGAGGGTCCTGCGCCTGCTCGGCGAACGGCTGGAGCTGGTGGAAGACCTCTGGCAGACCGTGCTGCGCAGCGAGTGTCCGCCGCAGCAGGTCGAGCGCCTGCTGCGGATGAAGGAGCTCAGCAGCGGCATCGACGGCGGTGCTCCCGACCAGCAGTCGGAGTTGGCCACGGCCGCCATCGTGCAGCTGATCCGGGACATGGACCTGGCGGAGGCCATTGCGGCCGCCCGCGCCTTCTCCCTCTACTTCCAGCTGGTGAACATCCTCGAGCAGCACATCGAGGAAGACAGCTACCTGGCCAGCCTCACGGCCCACCACGCCGAGGTGGTGAGCAACCCCTTCATCCCGCCCCTGGCCACCCAGACCGAGCCCGCCACCTTCCGGGAGCTGTTTGCCCGCCTGCGGGGGCTGGGGGTGCCGCCGGCCCAGATCGAGCAGCTGTTGCAGGAGCTCGATATCCGCCTGGTGTTCACGGCTCACCCCACCGAGATCGTGCGCCACACGGTGCGCCACAAGCAGCGGCGGGTGGCGGCGCTGATCCAGAAGCTGCAGCAGAGCTCCGCCCTCAACCACGACGATCGCCACAGCCTCAGGCAGCAGCTGGAAGAGGAGATCCGGCTGTGGTGGCGCACCGATGAGCTGCACCAGTTCAAGCCCTCGGTGCTGGATGAGGTGGATTACGCCCTGCACTATTTCCAGCAGGTGCTGTTCGGCGCCATGCCCCAGCTGCGCCAGCGCATCCATGCGGCGCTCGCCACCAGCTATCCCGATGTGGTGCCCCCCGCCGACGACTTCTGCACCTTCGGCTCCTGGGTGGGTGCCGACCGCGATGGCAACCCCTCGGTGACCCCCGCGATCACCTGGCGCACGGCCTGCTACCAGCGCCAGCTGATGCTGGATCGCTACATCGTGGCCGTGGGTGACCTGCGCGATCAGCTCAGCATCTCGATGCAGTGGAGCCAGGTGAGTGCGCCGCTGCTGGAGTCGCTGGAGATGGACCGGCTGCGCTTCCCGGAGATCTACGAGGAACGGGCTGCCCGCTACCGGCTCGAGCCCTACCGCCTCAAGCTGAGCTATGTGCTGGAGCGGCTGCGGCTCACCCAGCAGCGCAACCAGCAGCTGGCGGCCGCCGGCTGGGAAGCCCCCGGTGAAGGCCCGGCCCCCATCCGCGATCTCGGCGGCGGTGCTCTGATGCCAGCCCCGGAGCCTGAGCTGCACTACGCCTCGGTGGCGGAATTTCGCGGCGATCTGGAGCTGATCAACGACAGCCTCCAGGGCACAGGACTCAGCTGTGAGCCGCTGCAGAACCTGATCTCACAGGTGCACATCTTCGGCTTCACCCTGGCCAGCCTCGACATCCGCCAGGAGAGCACCCGCCACAGCGCTGCCCTCGACGAACTCAGCCGCTACCTGCAGCTGCCCGTTTCCTATGGCGACATGGAGGAGAGCCAGCGGGTGCAATGGCTCCTGTCCGAACTGCAAACCCGCCGCCCCCTGGTGCCGGTGGGAGCCCAGTGGAGCGAGCAAACCCAGGAAACGCTCAACGTGTTCCGGATGCTGCAGCGGCTGCAGCAGGAGTTTGGTCAACGGATCTGCCGCACCTACGTGATCTCGATGAGTCACACGGTGTCGGATCTGCTCGAGGTGCTGCTGCTGGCCAAGGAGGCCGGCCTGGTGGATCCCCTGGCCCAGCGCTCCGATCTGCTGGTGGTGCCGCTGTTTGAAACCGTGGAGGATCTCAAGGCCGCCCCGGCGGTGATGGAGCGGCTGTTCAGCGAGCCCTTCTACCGCCAGCTGCTCTCCAGCAGCAGCCCCACCAGCCGGCCCCTGCAGGAGCTGATGCTCGGCTACTCCGACAGCAACAAGGACTCCGGCTTCCTCTCCAGCAACTGGGAGATCCACCAGGCCCAGATTGCCCTGCAGGCCCTGGCCACCAAGCACGATGTGGCCCTGCGCATCTTCCACGGCCGCGGCGGTTCCGTGGGGCGCGGCGGCGGTCCGGCCTATCAGGCGATCCTGGCCCAGCCCAGCGGCACCCTCAACGGTCGGATCAAGATCACCGAGCAGGGGGAGGTGCTGGCCTCCAAATACTCCCTGCCCGAGTTGGCGCTCTACAACCTGGAAACCGTCACCACGGCGGTGCTGCAGAACAGTCTGGTCACCAGCCATGTGGACGACACCCCCAGCTGGAACGCGCTGATGGTGCGGCTGGCGGCCCGCTCCCGCAGCCACTACCGCGCCCTGGTGCACGACAACCCGGATCTGGTGGCCTTCTTTCAGCAGGTGACCCCGATCGAGGAGATCAGCAAGCTGCAGATCTCCAGTCGGCCCGCCCGGCGCAAGAGCGGCGCCAAGGATCTCTCCAGCCTGCGGGCGATCCCCTGGGTGTTCGGCTGGACCCAGAGCCGCTTCCTGCTGCCCAGCTGGTTCGGTGTGGGGGCTGCCCTGCAGGAGGAGGTGGATGCGGACCCCGGCCAGCTGGAGCTGTTCCAGCGCCTGTACCAGCGCTGGCCCTTCTTCCGCATGCTCATCTCCAAGGTGGAGATGACCCTCTCCAAGGTGGATCTCGACCTGGCCCACCACTATGTGCAATCGCTGGGGCGGGCCGAGTCGCGCGAGGCCTTCGAGCAGATCTTCCAGGTGATCGCCCGGGAGTTCGTGCTCACCCGCGACCTGGTGCTGGCCATTGCGGGCCACCAGCGCCTGCTGGATGGCGATCCCGCCCTGCAGCTCTCGGTGGAGCTGCGCAACCGCACCATCATTCCCCTGGGCTTCCTCCAGGTGGCCCTGCTGCGCCGCCTGCGCGATCAGAACCGGCAGCCCCCCATGAGCGAGGTGGCCGCCAGCGACGATGGGCGCACCTACAGCCGCAGCGAACTGCTGCGCGGTGCCCTGCTCACGATCAACGGCATTGCCGCCGGCATGCGCAACACCGGCTGACGACCAACGCTCCCCCCGCCGCCGGTGCTGGATTCCCTCTTGATGCCCTTTCGCAGTCAGCCGCCGCCACCGGCCTTGCCCCAGGGTTACTGGCTGGAGGCCGAGGGCTGGCCCGTCGCCGAGGAGCTCAACGGCCTCCTGATGGCCTGTGGCGAGCCTCGCCGGCCCCCTGAGCGCATCGAACGGGCCCTGGCGCGCAGTGCCTGGCAGCTCAGCATCCGCACGGCAGAGGGTGTTCTGGTGGCCTTTGTGCGCGCCACCAGTGATCAGGCCCTCAATGCCAACCTCTGGGATCTGGTGGCCCTGCCAACGGAACCGGAATCCGGCCAGCTGCTGCTGGTGCTGGTGCATGCCGCCCTGGCGCGGCTGCGGCGGGAGCTGCCGGGTTGCAGCATCTCGGTGGCCGCAACGCCGGAATCGCTGCAGGCCCTGCGCCAGCACGGCTTCGTGGTGGATCCGGGGGGGATCCGGGCGATGGGCCTTGTGCTGTGAACCTGGGCGCTGGCCAACCCGAAACGAGCATGGAGGGACTCGAACCCCCGACATTCAGAACCGGAATCTGACGCTCTATCCAACTGAGCTACATGCCCGTGCAGGGACGGCGTCCCTCCACGGCCTTACCTTACCCGTCAGACGGCCCCAGACCCATTCGGCTGCATCGCCTGGAGCTGCTGCAGTTCCGCAACTACGGTCGGCTCGTCCTCACCGTGGAGGCGCCGCGGCTGCTGGTGATCGGCCGCAACGGGGAGGGCAAATCGAACCTGCTGGAGGCGGTGGAGTTGCTGGGCAGCCTGCGCTCCCACCGCTGCGGTGCCGATCGCGATCTGATCCAGCGGGGCGAGCGCCAGGCCCTGATCGCCGCCGATTGCGTGGGTGGCGATCGGCTGGAGCTGGAGCTGCGTCGCCAGGGCGGGCGTCTGGTGCGCCGCAACGGCAAGTCGCTCGAGCGGCAGCACGACCTGATCGGCCCCCTGCGCTGCGTGGGCTTCAGCGCCCTCGATCTGGAGCTGGTGCGGGGCGAACCGGCGTTGCGGCGCCAGTGGCTGGATCGGGTGGTGCTGCAGTTGGAGCCGGTGTACGCCGAACTGCTCAGCCGCTATGGCCGCCTGTTGCGCCAGCGGGCCCAGCTGCTGCGCCGCGGCCTGGGCCAGGGGCATCTGGGGGATCTGCTGGAGGCCTTTGATCAGCAGATGGCGCTGATCGGCACCCGCCTGCATCGCCGCCGGGTGCGGGCCCTGGCACGGCTGCAGCCCCTGGCGGCGGCCTGGCACGGTCGCCTCAGTGGCGGCCGTGAACAGCTGGAGCTGCGCTACCGCCCCGGAACCGTGCTGGAGGGGGAAGAGGCGGAGGCCCCCTGGCGTGAGGCGTTGCTGCTGCAGCTGCGCAGCCAGCGGGAGCAGGAGCTGCGCCTGGGCCAGTGCAGCGTGGGCCCTCACCGCGATGAGATCGAGCTGCGGCTCGGTGATCAGCCGGCGCGGCGCTATGGATCTGCAGGGCAGCAACGCACCCTGGTGCTCGCCCTGAAGCTGGCGGAGCTGGAGCTGGTGCAGCAGCTCTGGGGGGAGCCACCGCTGCTGCTGCTCGACGACGTGCTGGCGGAACTGGACCCCGAGCGTCAGCAGCTGTTGCTGGAGGCGGTGGGCGAGGGGCACCAGTGCCTGGTGAGCGCCACCCACCTGGGGGCGTTCAGCGGAGGCTGGCATCAGCGTTCCCAGGTGGTGCGGGTGGAGGCTGGCGCCATTGCTTCCAGGCGTTATGGTGATGAACCGTCTGCCTGGTTCTGATGACCCACACGGCCTGCCTCCACCCCAACCCCGGATGGAATCGAGCTGAGAGCGCCTTCTCCAACAGCCCCCAATCACCCAGTGCCACCGACATGGTGGGTAAACACTGCATTCTCGAGCTTTACAACTGCGATCCCGCCAAGCTCGACGACGAAGCTTTCCTCAGGACCGCCATCACCACCGCTGCGAAGCGTGCTGGCGCCACTCTCCTGAACCTCATCACCCACCGGTTCGACCCACAGGGTGTGACTGGGCTGGCTCTGTTGGCCGAATCCCACATCTCCATCCACACCTGGCCCGAATCGGGTTATGCCGCGGTGGATGTGTTCACCTGCGGTGATCACACCATGCCCGAGCGCGCCTGCATCGTGCTCAGCGAAGAGCTCGACGCCGGCAACTACAAGCTCAAGAGCTTCCGCCGCGAAACCCCAAGTTCCGTGGCCGGTGCTGAACGGGAACCTGCCCTGGCCCCCGCCTGACGGCCAGCCTTGCGGCTGCCCTGGGCCCCTCCAGAAGGAGGGGCTTTTTTGTGGCTGGGTTCAGCCCCTGAGGTCGCGGTTGAGCTTGCCGCTCACCAACCCCTCCAGATCCAGGCTCACGGCTGAAAAGCCCAGCCCGCGGAAGGCCTCCACCAGCTCCAGGCGCAGCATCAGCGCCGAGCGGCTGCGCACCCGCAGCTCCCGAAAGCCCCGCTGCCGCAGCCAGGCCTCGGCAGTCGCCACCCGCCGCAGCCGCTCGGCGCTGATGGCCTCGCCGTAGGGGAAGCGGGAGGCCAGGCAGGGCTGGGCCGGCTTGTCCCACCAGGGGAAGCCGAGGGCCTGGGAGATGGCTCGAATGCCTGCCTTGTCGATGCCAAGCTCCGCCAGGGGGGAGCGCACACCCCGTTCCCGGGCGGCGCGAATGCCGGGGCGGTGGTCGCCCAGGTCGTCGCGGTTCACGCCATCGACCACCAGGGCCGCCTGCTGCTGTTCGTTCACCAGCGCCGCCAGCAGGCCATGCAGCTCCCGCTTGCAGGCGTAGCAGCGGTCGGCCGGGTTGCTGGCATAGGCCGGGTCGTTGAGCTCGGCGGTGGGAATCTCCCGCTGGCGGATCCCCATCCACTGGGCCTGCAGCCGTGCTTCCTCGCGCAGGTGGGGCGCCAGGGCCGGCGACACGCCGGTCACGGCCAGGGCCCGATCCCCCAGTTGTTCTGCGGCGATGGCGGCCACCAGGGCACTGTCCACACCGCCCGAGTAGGCCACCACCACCGAGCCATGGCTGGCCAGCTCGCGGCGCAGGCCCTCCAGGGCTTCCGCCAGGGGTGCCGGCAGGGTCTCGACGGCGGGGTGAGCGGCCATGGAAGCTCGTTAGGATCCAACGGTAAGTGGCCCGGCCATGGCCCCGCAGGCAACCTCCGCCACGACCACCAGCCGCAACGGCACGGGCCGCGGCATCGGCATCCGCACCGCCGCCGATGCCAGCGAGCGGGTGCGTGGTCAGCTGCACGTGTACGACGGTGAGGGCAAGGGCAAGAGCCAGGCGGCCCTGGGGGTGGTGCTGCGCACGATCGGCCTGGGCATCTGCGAACAGAAGCAAACGCGGGTGCTGCTGCTGCGTTTCCTCAAAGGGCCCGGCCGCTCCTACGACGAGGACGCCGCCATCGAGGCCCTCCAGCAGGGCTTCCCCCACCTGATCGATCAGGTGCGCACCGGCCGCGGCGAGTTCTTCAGCGCCGAGCAGATCACCCGCGTGGACATCCAGGAGGCCCAGCGAGGCTGGACCATCGCCAAGGGGGCCATCGCCAGCGAGCTCTACTCGGTGGTGGTGCTGGATGAGCTCAATCCGGTGCTGGATCTGGGCCTGCTCGACACCGAGGAGGTGGTGCGCACCCTGGCGGCCAAGCCCGATGGCATGGAGGTGATCGTCACCGGTCGTGGTGCTCCGCGCCAGCTGGTGCAGATTGCCGATCTCCACTCGGAGATGCGGGCCCACCGCCGCGACGACCGTCGCTTCACGGCCGGTGAGGCCGTTTTGCTGGAGGAGGCTCCGCCTGGCCTCGATGGCATCGAGATCTACACCGGTGAGGGCAAGGGCAAGAGCACCAGCGCCCTGGGCAAGGCCCTGCAGGCCATCGGCAAGGGCATCAGCCAGGACAAGAGCCACCGGGTGCTGATCCTGCAGTGGCTCAAGGGCGGCAGTGGCTACACCGAGGATGCGGCCATCGCCGCCCTGCGCGAGAGCTACCCCCACCTCGTGGATCACCTGCGCTCGGGCCGCGACGCGATCGTGTGGCGCGGCCAGCAGCAGCCGATCGACTATGTGGAGGCGGAGCGGGCCTGGGAGATCGCCCGGGCGGCCATCTCCAGCGGCCTCTACAAAACCGTGATCCTCGATGAGATCAACCCCACCGTGGATCTCGAGCTGCTGCCGGTGGAGCCGATTGTGCAGACCCTGTTGCGCAAGCCGGCCGAAACCGAGGTGATCCTCACGGGCCGCTGCAAGCACCCCCCGGCCTACTTCGATCTCGCCAGCGTGCACTCCGAGATGGTGTGCCACAAGCACTACGCCGAGCGCGGCGTGAACCTCAAGCGCGGCGTGGATTACTGAGGCATCCGGGCTGCGAGTGGTTCATCCCCCACCGGCTGGGCACGACTGAGGAGCCCGGCTAAGGATTTGGCTCCCTTGATGATTGGCCAATGATTACTGCCCAGCCCTAAAGAGGCGAAAAGCCTTGGGCTCGGCAATGGCTCAGGCGACGTCGCCGTACTCCTCCAGCAAGGCGATCAGGTTGGCGACGTTCCTGGCGTTGAGGGCGGTGGGTTCGAGCTGGTGTCTGAGTTGCACAAGAGTGCATCGAGCTTGGCGTTGAGCTCGTCGAGCCGCGCGATCTCGCTCTCGAGCTGCCTGATCTGCTTCTCGCGCTCGATCGCCCTGATCTCGAGATCGACGACGGGTCGCCAGTTCAGCGTCGACAACCAGCGTCGCCAGCGAGGCAGCGATGAGAGGTATGCCGACCTGCTGATTGAGCTCGACGACTCCAACGAGGGGGAGTTCGACATGGCCATAGGACGTGAACAGCGTGATCAGGGCCAGCAACAGGCCGGTCACAGTCGTGATCCAGCCCTGGCGGTCGAGTTGAAATACCGTAGCCAGCCCACAAAGCTACTAAAACAGTACGGGCGTACCATGGCGAGAGCTTCTGTGGAAGCACTGAATCTCTGCGCCTGTGCAGCATCCACAGCGCCGCGGCTCGGCAGCCCAAACTCCTGCCGCAGTTCGTCGATCGCAGCCAAGGTGCTGGCCTTGAGCCGCACGGTGACCGCGATGCTCTCTTCGTGATCTGGTTGGGGTGGCTGGGTGGTCATTTCCATGCGGTGCATTGCAGGCTCTGGCGCAGCGCTGCCGGCGCCGTGGGGCTGCTGAGCAACGCCGCCGCCTGGGGAACCTGTTTGGGGCTGAGGCCCTCGATGTAGCGGTGCCAGGCGTTGGGATCGCTGCCCATTGCTGCGAGCTGGCGTTGGTTGGCTTCCAGGGCGGCTGCATCAGCGGTGCGCAGGCTGTAACTGGCGAAGTCGCCGCCCGAGGCGCCGCGGGGCCGCACCTTGAGAGTGATCTCTTCACCGGGCCTGAGGGGCCGGATCGGCCAGGCCACGGGCCCTTCGATCGCCTGGGTGGAGCTGGCCCGCTGCTGCCAGAGCAGTTGATCGCCCTGCTCCAGCCGCAACTCATTCAACGGGCCTGCCGCCAGAAGCACCGGGGTGGTCACACCCACGGGCTGGCCAGGCCAGGGGCTCAGCAGGCAGGCGCCGAGCTCGCTGCCGCTCCGGCTACCGCCAACGGCCACTGGCGGGTTGAGGCCGAGAAAATCTCGCAGCTTCTGGATCACGCTGCGGGACGGTTGCGCGGCTTGCTTGCCCTGGGCCTGTTGGGCAGCGGCACCCACAGCCGATCCCAGCAGCGCGGCCAGAGCAACGACCAGTGGCAGGGTGCGAACAACGGTGCGGGACATGGCGCGGTGGTGGAAGGGCGGATCAATCACGGCGGCTGAAGGTGGTGGCTCCGAGGGCCAGCTGTGGCAGCAGCAATGGCAGCAGCCACAGCTGCTGCACGGCCAGGCTGAAAGCGAGTGGACAGATGGTGGCAGCGATCAGGACAACGGCGATCAGCCGATGCTGACGCTGCTCCAGTCCCGCCGCCAGCAACACCCCCAGGCCGGCGGCTGCAAGGGTGCAGAGGCTTAGCGAGAGAGGTGTGAGCCAGTGGCTGCGGTTGAGCGACTGGATCAACACCGCCTGCAGGAGCACACCGGGCATCTCACGGGCATTGCCTTGCCAAAGGGGCTTGTCGCCCTGCAGCAGTGCGTTCTGCACGGTGGCCGGCGCGGCAAACAGATCCGCAGCACCATTGGCCAAGCGGCCGCTGGTGCCTACCAGCAGCAATGGCGCTTGCAGCGTGGGCAGATCGACGGGTTCGACCAGGCGGATCTGATCGGCCCAGTTGATCGACCAATCGATCACGCGATCAGCCGGGAGCATCGGCACGGGGCTGGCGGCAAGCGCACCGGCGAAATTGGCGCCTGTGATGGCGTACTGCGTCAGCAGCGGCACCGGCTTGAGCAGCCCATTGCCAGCGGCAGTGCCCACCGCCAGATCGGCCACCTGCAGCCCAGCTGCTGCAAGGGGGGATTGGCGCAGCCAGTCGCTGCTGCTCTTCTGCTGGCCGGGGTCGGTGAAGGGGCCGAGCTCACCGCCCACCACGCGCCTGCGGGGCTGGGCGCGCAGCACCGCCGCCAGCTCGCTGGTGCCGGGCCGATCCTGATCAAAGAGCACATCCAGCCCCACCACGGGCACCTGGCCAGGAGGGGTGCGCTGCAGCACGGCCGCCAGGGCCAGGCGCGAGGTGTGATCGGGTTGGGGCGCCAATCCCAATGCCGGGAAGGTGGTGGCTGGATCCAGCAACAACACCGGAATCGGCGGGTGTGCGGCGGAAGGCTGTGGCCCAGGCTGCCGGGTGAGCTCCCGCCAGCTGCGCTGGAGCTCCAGGCGCCGGTTGAGGAGATAGGTGTTCACCGGGTTCGACGGCGTGAGCTCGCAGGCAAAGGCCAACCCCGTGAACGCCACGGCCGCGATCGCCTGGCGGCGGGTGCTGCGGGCCAGGCGCAGCAACAGCTGACGCCGGCGGCGCAGGGGCAGCTGCAGGGGGGAAGCAGTGGGGCTGGCCACGGCGGCCAGCAGCAGGCTGCAGCCCTCAAAGCCCTCACGAGCGGCGAGCTGCTGACGGGTGTGCGCGATCGCTGCGAGCAGATCGCTGCCTGCTTCCAGGGATTCCAGCAACTGGGCAAAGGCCACCGCCGCGGCGGCAGCGGGCACGGGCTCGAGGAAACAGACGGCCCAATCAATGCCTGCTCGCGCGGCGTGATGGGCCAGCTGCAGGCCGCTGCAGCTGTTGAACAGCAGCAGCTGCAGCCCCTGGCGGGCTGCCAACGCCCAATCAGCCTCCAGGGCCTGGCCATCGAGCTGGCTGCCATCCCCCAGATGCAGCAACCCGCCCCGGGGGCCGCTGCTGCTGTGGCCCAGGTAGAGCACCGCATCCCAGCCGGCTGTCTCGGCGAGGGCCGTGCGCAGCGCCGCCGGCGTGAAGCCGGAACCGCGCAGCAGGGTGAGGCGAATGCGACCGCTGCGCTGCTGCTGCACCAGGCGCTCGATCGCGCCATCGAGATCCAGGCCGGTTTCCGAACCCACTAGCAGCAGGATGCGCGGCTTGCGGGCCCGCACTGCCGCCGAATGCAGTAACGCCCCCTCGCCATCCAGCCGCCAGATGGGCCGCTGCAGGGCGAGCGCCTCCCAAGGCAGGGCCTTCAGGGCCTCAGCCACCCCATCGAGCCGCAGGGTGAGCGGCGCAGCAGGCAACTCCCGGAGGATCTCCTGCAAGGGCTGCCAGGCGGGCTGCTGCAGCCAGTGCTGCAGGCCCTGCAGCAGCTGCTCGCTGTAGCTGCGCACCACGGCTGCACCCTCGGGCCAGGCAAAGGCCGGATCGTGGTGGCGCAGGAAGCGGGTGCGCCACACCTGCTGCAGCCGCTCAAGGTCTTCAGGGCGAGGCACCACAAAGGCCTCCTGCCGGCCAGCCGCCACCACAAACACCTGCAGCAGCTCAGGAGTGGTTGCCTGCTGGCGGATCAGCAGATCAATGCGGGCTGCCATCAGCCGGGCAGCTGCAGGGGCGGCAGCACCAGATCAGGGCTGCCGGGATAGCTGAGGCGCACATCGATCAACGCCTGGCCGCCATGGAACACGAGCTCGATGGCGGTGTCTGCGGCGGCGGTGTGGCGCTGCTCATGGCTGCCCTGGCTGGCCTGCAGGGTGAGGCCATCGGGCAGCAGGTCGCCGGCCATGGCGGCGGTGAGGTGCAGCAGCAAGCCATCGGGGGCGGCGGGATCACTCCCGGTGGCGATCATCTGCAACTCAAAGCGCTCGATGCAGCGCTCGGCGGCCAGGCCGCACACCAGCTGCTGCCGATCGAGCCCTAGGGGGATCGTCACCAGGGCGAGGGCGTCCCGCTCCGCCGCCGCGGCTCCACCACTGAAGAAGGCCCCCTGGGTGAGGGGCTGCCACTGGGCCCCGAAGAGCTCAGCCAAGGCGCCCTCCAGCTGACCGCTGAGCCAATCGGCCACGGCCACCACCTGCTGCTGTAGGGATGCGCCGGCACCACCGAGGGCCAGCCGCGGCAGGGCGGCTGGCTCCAGCAGCTGCACCAGGGTGAGCAGCCGCTCCAGACCACCACCAAAGGCGCCAGGCTCCAGCAGCAGCTGTTCACCCTCCCGCTCGGCTGCATCTGCACGAGCCACAAACTCCTGCCCGGTAAGCACGCCGGGGAACCACACCACCGCGTTCTCCTCATCCACCAGGGCGGCCAGCAACAGTTGGGGTGCCGTGCCTGTCTCGGCCCAGGGCCTGGCATCAATGGCGATCTGATCGGCGCTGATGCCGGCGGTGGCCAGCTGCAGCCCAAAGCGGTTGAGGTTGAGCAGGCGGCCGTTGTCTTCTGCTGCCGTTTCAGGCCCGAGGGGCAGGGCCAGCCGGCGCTCAGCGAGGGCCTGGTGAAGGGCCGCCACAGCGAGGGCCCTCAATGACGCGGCAGGGGAATCCGCAGGCAGCTCGATCGCGCCAATGGGCAATGGCAACAGATCGGATGGCGGCGTGGGCTCGGTCATGGCTGGCTCAGGTGGGTCTGCACCCACCGGCGCAGGGGGGCAATGTCTCCTTCTTGTTCTGGCTCCAGCAGGTGATTCCGCAAGGCGCCCACCAGCCTCTCGGCGGCCTCCACGCTGGAACCACAGCTGGCGAAGGCTGGGTGGCGCTTGAGCTCCACAGCCGCTGCAGTGGCAATGGTGGTGGCGTGCTCAGTGGGGCGCATCGCCTTGCTCACCGTGCCGGGCGTGGTGCCGCAGCGTTCAGCCAGGGGCCGATTGGTGAGGCCCTCAGCCCAGCCGGCCCAAAGGCAGCGCAGCAGATCGGCTTTCTTGCCGCTCGTGCGCAGTACTTGCGGCATGTGCTGCTCCATGGCGCGCTGGAGTGCGGCATCAATCAGAGTGCGCAGCTCAGTGCTGTCAGCCCCGTTGCCATCAGCTGCCTGGAGGGAGCGGGGATCAACAGGCTCATGGCCGAGCTCTGAGGCTTGATCGAGGCTTTGGGTTGTTGAACCAGTGAGGTACTGGCGGATCGCGGTGGCGATGCTCCTGAGCAGCTCCAGCGTCTCGAAGGGATTCCTCCCGGTATCGAGCTCCTCGGCAAAGGCCTGGCTGGGTTGCCATCCCGAAGCCTTGCCGGTGAGGGCCTTGTACTCCCGCATGGCCTCGTCGTAGCGGGGTACGTACTGGGCGTGCAATGCCGCAACGCTTTCAATCGACGCGCTGCCACGCAGGTGGCGTTCACAGGCGGCCCGCACCTTTTTGCTGCTGCTGTGACGCAGCAAGGCCCAGTCGGAGATCAGCAGTAGGCCGTGGTCCTTGAAATAGGCCTTGAGCCCGTTATGGGCCTGAATCTTGAGCCGCGCCCAGTGGGGCAGGCCACACAGCGCCGGGTTGTAGCTGCGCAGGATCTCGGCCGAGAAGGGGCTGATCAGCCCTTTGGGCAGCGATGCCAGTTGTCCATAGGTGAAAGGCTTTTCGTTCTCCGGGCCTGTACGGATCGTGAGCTTGCCTTCGTCATCGAGGGCGTAGCTGGCCATGGCCAACAGCTCAAGCCCGTATCTCTGCTGGTTGGCTTTGTGGGTGGCTCGTAGCCATGCCTCCAGCGCATGACTGATCCGGCAGCGCAAGCAGAGCAGGGGCTGTGCATCCTGGGTGCTGGTCGCGGCGGCATGGAGATCAAGATCCAGGCTGCGCGATGGTTCTGGGTCTGGTCCATGGAACTGGAGCAGGTAGCTGGCAGCTTCAGGCTGGTGCCTTGGCCGTATACCTGCGGTCGTGAGCTTGGTGAGCTCTTGATATTGGCCCATCAGGCCCCCGCCGATCAGGAGAACGGTAGGAAAACGAGTTGGGGGTGCCCACGCGGCTGCACTTTGGAATCACCCCCCGGCAGGCCAAAACAAGAGGACGACGTACCCGCCACGTGGCTCCAGCCACGGCACTCGATGACTACCCTCAAGCTGAGCGCAACCCTGCTGGGCGCCATTGCCGCCATCGCCGCAGGCGCTATCCAACCGGCGCAGGCGCAGTACTACGGCTACGGCAACGGATGGCGGCAGCCCATGCAAAGCGGCCCGGTTATGAGGCCCACCCAATCCGGAGCTATCTACCAGCCATACCAGCCGGTGAGGCAGCAACCCAGCTTTGACCAACCACGCAGGCTGCCGAGTCAACAGGGCTTTGGCCACAGCAGCGGCAGCTATTTCGGCTGGTGATGGCCCCGGAGCCGATCACGGCCCAACGATCAACGGGGGCTTTTGGCCCCCTTTGTCTTGCCACCATCCTGATGACAGAGCGGAATCATCCCCAGTGCGTTGAAACGAGCAGGAGATGTCCGCCACTTACACCACCTGCCCGTGGACCTGTTTGACCCCACCGCAAGCCAGCTGCCGCCGCACCTGACGTCTGACTGCAGCTGCAACTCTGACCTCACCGAAGCACTGACCCTCGCCCATGTGAGCCAGGGCATGGATCCCCTGCAGGCAGCACTGGAGGCACAGCTGCAGGCACCACTGATCGAGCCCTTCCTGTTCTGAACCTTGCGTTGTCCCTGCAGGCCATGACTCTCTCATTGATCCCAACTACCCAGCAGAGCCATCAACGCGCGAACCCCCGGGTTCCCTACGCCGCTGAGATGCTGCACGTTGCTCGTAGCGGCTACAGCTTCCAAACACGGGAGGTGCTGCAACGCATCGTGATGGGCGAACAGCAGCGCATCAAAGAAGAACAAATGTTCTGGCGGGTCGGCGGCACCATCCTGGGGCTGTGCCTCGGGATGGGCGACGGCCTGCAGCTGACGGACCTGTTCATCGGAATGTCTGGTGGCGCGATTGCCTCGTTGGCCCACGAAACCATGAGCCATGAGGACCGGCAGTTTCTCGAGCGATGCCAATCCCTCTGGCTGGTGGGCCAAAACTCGCCGATTGAATTGGCGCAGCGCCTTGGGCCGGCGCGCTCCAGGATCCTCTTGCACGATCCAGACTGGGAAACGCCTGTGGTCTTCAATCACCACCAAGGGCATCGCGGCGATCACCTGGTGCCCCTTGGCAATGCCGGCGACTTGGCGACTGGCTTTGCTGACCCCCAGAGCCTTGAGGTCTTGCAACGGCATTTCGGAGGAGAAGACCTGCAAACCCTTCAGGCACAGCTCTACCCAATCGCTTCCCACGCCGTAGCTGTTGATCGCGTCACGACCATCAGCCAGGTGGATGTGCTGGAGCTGGATCCCCATGCGCCTGCGTTCCTGGCTCAGAGCAGGCCAGTGCGTATAGACGGTGCCGATGGCGCAACCGTTGGCTACCAGGTACCGATACTGAACTTAAAGCCTTGTCATTACAGCGACCATTGAGGCATGCGGCCCTACGGCGTAACCTTGGAACAGCAGCCGTTGTCACGGTTGCGTTCAGTGGCGCCCCTTTTGGACTGATATGGCTTACAGCCTCATCCGCTACTGCCTTCGTCGTGCTGATGCTTTGGCGATTGAAACAGCAGCAGATGATTCCGTAGACCCTGCTCGGCTGGATTCAGTGGCTGCCCCTGCTGTAGCAGCCAGAGTAGATGCCGCCCGTGACCAGCCCCTGCAGGGCAGCGATGGAAATGAGGACGCCAGACGCCATGCACGCCGGGGCCAAGCTCTGGCCATGGCGTGCAATCCATTGCGCGCTCTCCTTAGGGGGCCAGCTATCAGCATCATGGCAGCAGTGGTGCTGGTGCCCGCGTATCAGGGCTATGCAACTCCTATCGGGCTGGCTCTGGTAAATGTCAAAGAGAGTGGCAGAAAGCAGCCTGATGTGAGGGCGATGATTCAGCAAGCTGACAAGCTGAGATCAGAGGGAAAATATTCAGATGCTGTAGTAATCTGGAGGCAACTGCTGGCTTTGTCTGAAAAACTCCTGGGCCTGAAAGATCCAGTAATTTCCCATAGCCTCAACAACTTGGCTTGGCTCCTGAATGCTCAAGGAGACTACAGCGCAGCCGAGCCCCTGTACCGCCGGGCGCTGAGCATCCGGGAGAAGGCCCTGGGGCCAGAGCACCCCGATGTTGCCAAAAGTCTCAATAATTTGGCTGTGTTCCTGCTGGACTTGGGGAGGTACTCCGCAGCAGAGCCCATGCTCTATCGCTCCCTGGCCATTCGAGAGAAGGCTCTGGGGCAA
>RGNC01000271.1 GCA_010029175.1 Synechococcaceae bacterium WB8_1B_136
GGCGCGCCCTGAGCTTCGATACACCCCTGTTCAGCGTGCCGGCCTGGGTGCTGCTGCTGGTGGTTGGCGCCCTGCAACTCCACTGGCAACTCCCTTCCGCCGACGATGCGCGACACGGCACCCCCCTGCAGCGGCTGCTCGGCAGCCAGTGGGCCTGGGGGCTGCTGCTGGGGCTGAGCTGGGCGCTGCTCACCTGGGGCCAGGAGCTGCTGAAGGCGGCAGGGGCGCGGCAGTGAGGGGGTGCGCCACAACGCCACCAATGGCATGTATTGCCAGATCAGCCAATACATGGCCAGTATTGGCTGGTTGACGCGCCTTGCCAATACCTCGCGCCATGGCGCTGCCAAACCTCTGGGGCCTGTACAACCTGCGCTCCTCGCCCTTCTTCCAGGCCACGCTGCGGGCTGATTCGGACGCCGCACCACTGCGCCTGTTTGTGGGCCGGCAACGGGAGCGCCAGTTGCTGCTCACCACGATCGGCAGCAGTGCCAGCTCCCGCCAGGCGGTGGCCGGCCGGCCGGGGATCGGTAAAACCACCCTGGTGCAAACGGTGAAGGCCGATGCCCAGGCGGAGGGCTACTGGAGTTCCGACGAGATCATCCCCATCAGCGCCGAGGGGGCCAGCGACCAGCTGTTGGGGCAGCTGCTCTCGGGCGTGTACGACGCCGTGCTGGCGAACTGCCCCACGGCAACGGGTCCCGAGGTGGAAGCCGCGCAGCAACTGGTGCGCAGCATTCGTCTGCGGGGCGGCGGGCTCACGGTGTCGGCCTTTAGTGTGGGGCTGGGCGGCAGCCAAAGCGAAACTGTGGCCACACCTCCCGGTGCCCTCCATCTGGATGGGCCGCGAGTGTTGCGCGATCTTTTGCGCTACGCCATGGGCCGTGGAGCTCGCGGCATCGTGCTGCACCTCAACAACCTCGAAAACCTCAGCGAGGCCGACGCCTCGCGGGCGGCCGATCTGCTGCGGGGGATCCGCGATCAGGCCCTGCTGCACGACGGGCTGCATCTCATCGTTGTGGGCACCACGGATGCAGTGCGCACGGTGGTGCAGAGCCACACCCAGATCCGCTCCGTCTTCAGCAATCCACTCGTGCTGGAGCCTCTGGACTTGGCAGACGCGCAGCAGATGCTGGCCAATCGCTATGCGGCCTTGCAGCTCGATCTGACCAAGCCATGGCGGTTCCCCGTGGCTGATGCGGTGGTGAAAAGGCTCTATGAGCTATTCCGTGGTGATCTGCGCGGGCTATTGAAAGCCCTGGAAGATGGCATCACGAGATTGCTGGGGCTCACAAGCGCGAGCGCCGGTGCCGAAGTGGCGCCTGTGGGACTGGATGATCTGCTGCTCACGTTGCGGCAACGCAATCAGGTAGAGCTGCAGGAGCAGCTGGGTGACACAGCGTGGGGGCGGCTGCTGGCCTGGGCAAAGGTGGATGCAGCCTCAATGCAGACCCAGACCCAGTTGGTGGAGTTGTGGCAGGTGAAACAGCCCTCGGTGTCGCAGACCCTGCAGCACCTGATCGAGGCCGGCGCCGTTGAGGCGTTGCCACGGCGGGGGCGAGACGCCATTCAGTACCTGATTACGGGCAGCGCCAGGCTTGCGCTGTGAGGGAGTGGTGCCTGCCCAATGGGTTGCTGCCTTGATCCCCCTCGTCTCATAGTGCCGAGGCCGACCTCAAGACCTGCAGCCCAGGCAGCGCCTGGGATTCAGCCGCCGTGCTGGGAAAGCCAGGCCGAAAGATCATTGGGGCCACTGAAATCCAGCAGCGCGTCGGCCAGGGCTTCCAGCTGCTGCAGCGGCAGGGCCAGGATGAGGGCGGTGGTGGCCTCACCCAGGGGGCCGCAGCGGCGGTTTAGCAGCCGGAGGGTGACAACGACCTCGCCTTCCGCCAACAAGTCCTGGGCAGCGCGTGTGTGGCGCAGCCCTTAGGGGACCAGGAAACCCGGTCAATCCCCAGGACCATCTTGGTTTTCCCGTGCATCCTTAATTAGCCGCCACCCGCCATCAGCTGC
>RGNC01000272.1 GCA_010029175.1 Synechococcaceae bacterium WB8_1B_136
CTGGGGGGTGCGGTTGCAGGGCACCACCTGGCGGTGGAGTTGTCGCAGGAGCAGCACCCATTCAGCGGCCGTTGGCCGCAGTTGCGGCTCCAGGCCAAAGCTGCGTTGAAACGCCTCCGCCAGGGCTGTCGACACCTCCTGGGGAGCTGGCCGCGCCGGGCTTGGCTGCAGGCCGGCGGGAACAGAGGCGGCATGGGGATAGAGGCCCCGCCGGATCTTGTCGACGATCGGTAGGTCTGGCTCAGCGGTATTGATGGCGTTGTCGTAGGGGTGGTCGTGCAGCAGGAGCTGATACACCAGCACCGCCAGGGCGAAATGATCACTGCTCAGTTCACGCCAGGTGCGGCTCAGATCACAGCCCACCAGCTCCGGTGCGGTGTAGAGCGGCCGTGCCACGCCGCAATGAAAGCGCTGGCCATCCGCGCTGCGGATCTGGAAGCTGTCGCTATCCAGCAGCACGGCCCTCCAACCGGCCGGTGTTGCGGCCTGGCTGAACAGCACGTTTTCGGGGTTGAGATCACCGATCACCACCCCCTCGGTGTGTAGCGCCGCCACCGCTTCCGCCAGCAGCAGCGCCCGCCTCGGCCCGCGCACCACGGCGCCAGTGGTGAAGAACAGCTTGCGGCAGCGTGGCGTATTTCGCGCAGGCGGGCGGCAGCTGGCACAGGGCCTCAAGCCGCGCCACATCAACGCTGCGCAGCAACTTCACGGCGACGGGTGTGCCGCCCAGGCTGGCGCGAAACACCTGGCCCTGGCCGCCAGCACCCAGGCGGGCCCCGGGTTGCAGGCGCAGGTTGAGGCGCTCGCCGCCGGGCGATCACCAGGGTGCGGTCGTCGTCGGTCAGCTGCGCCAGGCCTGGATCCGCCAGAGAGCGGGCCAGCCAGGCGGGATAGCCACGGCCGCCATGGCGCCGGCGATGCTCCTGGATCACCAGATCCGCGAGCGGTGCATTGGCCTCCAGCTGTTCATGGCCAGGGAGGGCGGGGCCGAGGAAGGCGCTCTCGAGGCCATCGGAGAAGGCCAACACAGCGTCCACCGAGGTTGCCGGTGCCTGCCACACCTGGATGCTCCCGATCGGTGTGTGCCGCCGCAGGAAGGTGGTCTGGTTGGCGTAATCCCCCTTGGCCGGCGGCAGCGGGCAGTGCCACTGCCCCCCTTGGCGTACCAGCAGGGTGGAATCACCCACCTGCAGCACGAGCAGGCGGCGGCGATCCCAGCTGCAGGCCAGCAGGGTGTGATCCAGCAGGGGCACATGGCCACGGCGGCGCAGCAGGCGGTTGCGGAACTGTTCCAGCAGGCGTGGATCGGCGCCGAGGCGCGGCTCACGACGCAGGTGCTGGAGTGCCTGCCAACCGGCCCGCGCACTCGCAGCAGCGGAGCGGGCCACGGCGGTGCTGCCGCCGGCGCCGTCGCAGAGCACAAAGCCGCTTAACCCCACGCCCTGGCGCGGCAACAGCAAGGCATCGCAGCAGGGCTGATCCAGGGCGGCATGGCGTTCGCCGCGGTGCTGAGCCCCGCAGAAGCGCGGAACGCGGATCACAGCACCCACCCGTCGTACACGTCGTCGCCAACGCGCGGATCCACCAGCTGCACGCGATCACCAGGGGCGGATTGGGAGACGCGGCTGAGGCTGGCCGACAGCCACAGGAACATCTCCTCGAACTTCAGGTTGTCGAGATCGAGGCAGCGCCCTTTGAACGGCCGGCTGAGGGCATCGAGCACAGCACGGCCGTGGGGCGACACGTTCACCCCAACGGTGAACAAGGTGAACTTCTGCTCCTGCGCCGCCAATTCCAGCGGTGCAATCAGGGCCTTGTAGCCATCGCAGCCATGCCCGTCGTCGTCGGTGGGCTCGCCATCAGTGAGCAGGAAGATCCAGGGGCGGTAGTAGCTAATCCCGTGCTGCTGATAGCTGCGCTTGCGCTCCGTCACCTTGAGCATGGCCAGCTCCAGGGCCTGGCGCAGCGGGGTGGCACCGGAGGCCTGCAACTGCAGCGTCTCGGTCTCGC
>RGNC01000273.1 GCA_010029175.1 Synechococcaceae bacterium WB8_1B_136
GCACCAGGCCGGTGGAGCTGCCCCCATCCAGGTTGAGGGCGTCGCGCAAGCCGAGCTGCTGCAGGGCCAGGGCGCTCTGCAGCAGGGTTGGTCCGGCGTCGTTCACCCCCTGGAGCGTCACCAGCCAGAGCTGGCGGCCATCGCTGCCGATCACGGTGCGGGGAGCCCCCTGCACGAGGAAGCCGCTGCTGAAGCCCTCGGCGCCGCCGTTGAGCACCACCTGGCCGTCCTGCAGCAGCAGGGGGCCACCACCCACCACAAACGGCATCTGACCCACCGGGCTGGTGGGTTGGCTCACCAGGGTGAGCTGGTCGCCGGGTTGCCAGGGCACGCTGACGCCGCCGCGGGCCACCAGCAACTGCTCGCCCACCGCCAGTGGCACGCCGCCCAGTGCGCCCATCTCCCCCAGCTCGAAGCGGCGCACCACGCTGCCGTTGCGCACCAGCACGGCCATCTCGCTGCCACTGATCGCCTGGTAGCTGCGGCCCCAGTCGGCGGTGTAGCGGCTCAGGCCCTTCTGCACAAAGCCGCTGTTCAGGGTGGTGATCGGCCAGCGCTGGCCCCGGCCATCCACGACGGCCTCCTCCAGGCTGAGGCGGTCGAAGCGGGGCAGGCTGGCCAGGCTCCAGCCCACGGCGCCGCGGTTGAGGATGGGCCCCGAGAGCCAGCGTCCCTGCGAGCGCAGGGCGCCGAGGGGCAGGCGGTTCACGCGGTTGAAGAAGCCGCCGTTGATGGCAATCAGAGCCTGTTCGCCGCGAGCCAGTTGGCTGAGGCTGCTCAGGCCCTGCATGCCATCGCTGCGGGTGAGGGGCCGCAGATCGAGGGGAGCGGAGCGGGGGTCGAGTCGCACGCTGCTCATCAGCAGCTCGGCGCCAGCCAGGCGAACCACCCGCTGTTCGATCTGGACGCCCTGTTGCCGCAGGGCCAGCAGCCGTGGATCGCTGCCCGCCTGGGGAGTGGTGTTGGGGCGGCCTGCGCTGGCCTCCGGCGGCAGATCCAGCACCAGCCGCCAGGGGGAGCCCAGGCTGAGGCGGCGGGGCTCGCCGCCGGCGGAGGGGCGCAGGCTGATCCAGGCACCGTCCTGGCGGGCCTCCACCCCCATGGCTCGCAGATCCTGCAGCTGGGCATCGCTGGCTTGAACCCCCAGTTGCAGAGCTCCGTCGCCGGAGCGCACCAGGGCCGGCCCTGGCAGGTCGAACACGATCCGCCGGGCGCCGTTGCCCTGATCACGGCTGCGCAGCTGGCTGAGCCGCACCGGTGGCAGGTTCAGCAGCAGGGTGCCACCTCGAGGCTCGATCTTCACCCCTGTGGCCTGCAGCAGGGGGGTGGCCGGCACGGCAACTTCGTCGGCCAGGCTGCGCTGGCGACCAGCCGGCACGGTGAGGCGCTCGCCGTACCACTCCAGCAGCAGTTCGCCTGCCGCGCCGTTGCTGCTGGCGACCCCCAGCTGTTGCTGCAGCACCTCCAGCGGCAGCCAGAGCTCGCCCGCCTCAAGCCGCCACTGGGCCCTCTGGCTGAGGCCATTGATGGTGATCTCGCCGCCTTGGCTGTCGCTCCCCAGCAGGGCGTTGCGTTGCAGCACCTGCCCAGGCAGGGCCGGCGGTGGGGCAGCCAGGCCCGGGGGCAGTGCCGCCAGCTGGGCCTCGATCGGTGCCACCGGCGCCATGGGCAGCAGCGGCACGAGCTGCAGCAGTGGCACGAGCGCCATCAGGCTCCCCATCGACCCCAGCCTGGACGTGGGGCCACGCTAGCGGCCCTGTTCGGCCATGCCCATCGCCCGGCGGGGAAGCGGCTGGCTCTGTCCTTAGGATCAGAGGCTCGCGGCGTGGTTGAACGCTGCCTCGATCACAAGGTTGTCGCCGGGTTATGCCGCTGTCTTCTCGCCCCGTTTGGCCCCATTGCGACAGCCCCGCTCCGGCGGCGTTGGCGGGTGAGAAGGACGCCTGCGGCGTGGGCTTTCTGGCCAGCCTCAGGGGTGAAGCCAGCCATTGGGTGCTGCAGCAGGCGCT
>RGNC01000274.1 GCA_010029175.1 Synechococcaceae bacterium WB8_1B_136
CACCTGCTGCAGCAGGTGACGGCCCTGGGACGCCTCACCCCCGAGGGCGGCCTGGTGAAGCTCGCGGTGCCGGCGGGAACCGCCGGGGGCAATGAGGTGGTGGACCGCTGGTTCGTCAGCGAGGGAGCCCCCATCAGCAAGGGGCAGCTGCTGGCACGCCTGAGCAGCTACGGCCAGCTCAAGGCGATGCTCGATCAGGCCGAGTCGAACCTCGTGTCCACCAAGGCGCTGTTGCCCTTCCTGGAGATCAGCAAGAGTCGCGGCAGCCAGCTCTACGCCGACGGAGCCATCTCCGAGGAGGAACTGGCCAAGACCTCCGCCAGCATCATCACCAAACGGGCCGACATCGTGGGTGCCCAGGCGGCCGTGATCAAGGCCCGCCAGCAACTCAACGCGGCCGAGATCCGATCACCGCTCAACGGCAACCTGATCCGCATCTACAGCTGGCCCGGCATGAAGGAAACCGATCAGGGCCTGGCCCTGATCGGGCGCACAGAGACGATGCAGGTCTGGGCCCAGGTGTTCCAAAGCGATGTGACCCGGCTCTCCATCGGCCAGGGCGCCACGGTGCGGCCCGAGAGCGGCGGGTTCACGGGCTCCCTGCGGGCCCGGCTGGAATCGATCATCGGCGTGGTGTCCGACCGGGACCTGTTCGCCACCAACGCCAACAACGACGTGAACGCCAGGGTGGTGCTGGTGAAGCTCAACCTGGATCCAGCCGATCGCCAGCGGGTGGCCCGCCTCAGCGGCCTCAACGTGACCGTGCGCTTCGATCCATGAGCTGGCACCAGCGCCTGCTGGGCCGTCTCAACCTGGCCGACCTGCCCCTGGCCTGGCTGCAGCTGAAGCGCCAGCCGATCCGCTACCTGGTGGCCGTGACCGGCATCGGCTTTGCCGCGCTGCTGATGTACATGCAGCTGGGCTTCCAATCGGGGCTGCTGGACAGCGCCACCACGTTCTACGAGGCGCTGGATGCCGACCTGGTGCTGCTCAGCCCGGCCACCCTCAACAGCGGCAACTTCCAGCAGTTTCCCCAGTCGCTGTTGTTCAACGCCCTCGGCCTGGAGGGAGTGCAGCAGACCATCCCGCTGTACGTGGCCAACGTGAACGTGCAGAAGCTGGGCGGCGTGAAACCCACCAGCCTGCGCCTGATCGGCTACGACCCCGATGCCCAGGTGCTCAAACTGCCGGATGTGCTGGCCCAGGCCGCCGTGCTCAAGACGCCGAACTACGTGCTGTTCGACACCCTGGGCAATCGCAATACCGGCCCCATCGCCGCTGCGGTGCAGCGCAAGGGCCAGCAGGAACTGATCCTCTCCGACTTCTCCAAGACCTTCCGGGTGATGGGGCTGTTCCGCCTGGGGTCCACCTTCGCGGCCGACAGCAACCTGATCAGCAGCGACACCACCGCCATCCAACTGGCCTACCGGCAGATCAACGAAGGAGAGATCTCCATGGGCCTGATCCGCCTGGCGCCCGGCGCCAGTGCCGGCCGGGTGCAGCGGTTCCTGCGCCAGCAGTACGGCCGCGAGCTGCAGGTGCTCACCAAAGCCGAACTGATCGCCCAGGAGCGCGACTACTGGAACACGGCCTCCTCCTTCGGCGTGATCTTCGGCTTCGGCACGATCATGGGCCTGCTGGTGGGCGGCGTGGTGGTGTACCAGGTGCTCTACACCGATGTGAGCGACCACCTAAAGGAATACGCCACCCTCAAGGCCATGGGGTTTGCCGATGGCTTCATTCTCACGATCGTGATCCAGGAGGCCTTCCTGCTGGGCATCTCCTCCTTCATCCCGGCCACCCTGATCAGCACCGGCATGTATGCCTTCCTCACAGCCGCCTCCGGGATCCGCATCCAGATGACCCCCGATAAAACCGGCCTGGTGGGCAGCCTCACCCTCGGCATCTGCGCCGCCTCCGCCGCCATCGCGATCCGCAAACTGCGCGACGCCGATCCG
>RGNC01000275.1 GCA_010029175.1 Synechococcaceae bacterium WB8_1B_136
CTGCAGCTGCTGCGCATTCGCCATCTGGGCACGGCGGAACAGCGCTTGCATGCCTTGCTGGCCCTGTTGGTGCGGCGCCTGGGGCGCCGCTGCGGACCCTGGTGCGATCTGCCGTTCCGGCTCACCCATGAGCGCATCGGCGAGCTGATCGGTGCCACGAGGGTCACCACCACCCGGATGATCTCCCGCTTTCGCCAGGCGCAACAGCTGGAGGCTCCCGCCGGTGCATCGATCCTGCGGCTGGCGCCGGAGCTGGTGGATTCCGCACCGCTGGCGGCGGCCTGAGCCGTCGGTGCTGCCTTGATCGCGGGCAGCCTGCCTACGCTGACGCCATGGCGGTCAATTCCCCGGGTTTCGCCTCTGAGCAGGAGCGGCAGGCTTGGCGCCAGGCGCTGCTGGCCCATGCGATCAACCGGCGCGCCGATCGGCGCTACCCCGTTGAATGTCCGATCTCGGGCTGGCTGGATCTGGAGGGAAAGGGGGCGGCCTCGCTGCCGGCCCAGGTGGTGGATGTGAGCGCGGGCGGGCTCTGCGTGCTGCTGGGCTCGGCAGGCTCCGTGGAGCCGGGTCAGCGCGGGGATTTCGTATCGCCGAGCCATGCCGGTCCGTGCTCCCACCGGGTGGTGGTGACCCGCTGGCGGCGCTGTGATCAGGCCACCTGCCTGGTGGGCCTCGCCTTCACCGACTAGCGCAGCGTGCTGCGCCATGACAATCGCTGGTAACGCCTGCCCGGACGGTTCATCATCGAGGCAGAGAGCTGAACACAGCGGCTTGAGCAGCCCGGATCTGATCGTGATCGGCAGTGGTCTGGGCGGCCTGTGCTGCGGAGCCCTCGCCGCGCGCCATGGCCTGGAGGTGCTGGTGCTGGAGGCCCATGGGCAGCCGGGGGGAGCGGCCCATGGCTTTGAGCGACGGGGCTTCCAGTTTGAATCGGGCCCCTCGCTCTGGAGTGGCCTCGGCCGCTGGCCCTCCACCAACCCCCTGGCCCAGGTGTTGCGTGCCGTGGGTGAAACCGTGCCGGTGGTGCCCTACCGCGAATGGGGGCTGCTGCTGCCGGAGGGTCAGCTGCGGCTGGGGGTGGGAGCCCAGCCCTTCGAGGATCTGCTGCGGCAGCTGCGGGGCCCGGCGGCCGTGGAGCAGTGGAGGGCGTTCCTGGCCTGGCTGGAGCCCTATTGCAGGGCCACGGCCGCCCTGCCCCTGCTGGCCCTGCGCCCAGGGCTGGGCATGGCCGGCGCCCTGGGGGCCAGGGGCGCGGCGGCGCTGCTGCGCCACGCGCCAAGGCTGGCGGCCCTGGGGGGCGCTTTCGGGCCCATGGCCCGCAAACACCTGCGGGATCCGTTCCTGCTCCACTGGGTGGAGATGCTCTCGTTTCTGATCTCCGGCCTGCCGATGGATCAGACCAGCGCCGCCGCCATGGCCACCCTGTTCGGGGAGTGGTTTGAGCCCGAAGCGTGCCTCGACTATCCCCTCGGCGGCAGTGCGGCGGTGGCCCAGGCCCTGGTGCGTGGCCTGCGGCGCCATGGCGGTGAGCTGCGCTGCGGCAGCGCCGTGGCCGAGATCCTGGTGGAGGGGGGCCGTGCGGTGGGGGTGCGGTTGGAGAGTGGCGAGCGCCTGGCGGCCCGCCAGGGGGTGGTGAGCAATGCCAGCCCCTGGGACACGCTCAACCTCTTGCCCGTGCAGGCCCTGCCGCGGCGCTGGCGCCAGCAGAAGCTCGACACCCCCGCCTGTGCGAGCTTTCTGCACTGGCATCTGGGGCTGCGGGGCGAGGGCCTTGAGGCCCTGCCGATCCACCATGTCTGGGTGGGCGACTGGCGGCGGGCCATCGGCGCGGAGCGGAACATGGCGGTGTTCTCGATGCCGTCGCTGCTGGACCCGGCCCTGGCGCCGGCTGGCCACCAGGTGTTGCATGCCTACACGCCGGCGAATGAGCCCTGGGAGCTCTG
>RGNC01000276.1 GCA_010029175.1 Synechococcaceae bacterium WB8_1B_136
CAGGCCGAAAGCACTACCAGTTCAGTTCCCTTCAGGTTCAGAGTCGCCGCCTCGGCCGCGGTCAGATATCCGTCGTCGTTGGGGTCAAGATCAGGCTGATTTGCACCGGCGAAAACCAAGCCGCTGCGCAGTTGGGGGTCTTCCTGGCGCAGGGAGCGAAGCAGTCGCGAGCCCTCCTGGATTGCTTGCAGTGCTTCTGTGGGTTGGGTCTCCTGATCCGCGACAAAGAAGCCGTGAGTGGCCACATGCAGCACCCTGGGGCCTTTCTGGCGTTGCAGCGCTTTGGTGGTGGCTGCTGAGCCGCTGATCAGCCCGGTGCCCAGCAGGTTCGCCACCTTCTGACCCTCAAGTTCTGAGGCTGGCAGTGGCTTCCACTGGTTGCTGCCCACCTCCGCTGAACGACGCTGAGGCACGGTGGCCACCGCATCGTGCCTGACGGCTGGCGGCTGCCTAGACATGGGGCGGTCGTAGTTGGGATTGGCCAACACCAGCGCTTCACTGCCAGGCGGTGCGGGCCGTTGGAGCCGAACTAGTTCCCGGCCTGTGGTGAGCAGCCGCAGCTGCACAGCTTGAGCAAGGGGTATACCAATTTGCTGCGGGGCTGGCAGTGCAGCAAATGGCACCCGGTTGAGCTCACCATCGGGGGAGAGAAACCACTGGCGGCTGCCAGTCAGCTGAGGCAAGAGGGGCTTGAGCACCTGGGTGCTTAGCTGAGCCCAGATTGGCTCGGCATCGGAGAGTCCATCCGCAGAGGCCCTCAGTCCCTTATGCACCTGGGCGTCAATCACCGCAGCTTGTCCGAGCGGCACTGCGCTGATGCTGCCGTTGGGTTTGAGCACCAAGGCGATGTACTGGGGAGCAGCCCAGCGCTGGTCTCCCAGCTTACTGGCGCTAAAGGGATGGTAGCGCTGGAACTCCACCAACGCCCCATCAGCCGGCAGCGCTTTGGCCACCTCCGCTGGTATGACGAGCTGGATTTGCAGCTCTGGGTTCTGGCGGTATATCTCGGCCTGCAACCTATCCCGTTGTTCACGCACTGCAGCACGGCGATCAGGAGGTAACGTCACAGATGCCAGCTGCTGGGTCAAGGCATGCAGCTGCTCCACCCTGGCGCGATCAACAGTCGATGCATTGAGCAGCAGTGCCTGACGCTGTTCAATCTCCGGAAGTAGACCCTGACGGTTGAGGCGGGACTCCAGTGCCAGCTTGGCGGCAGGGGGGTGGCGGTCAATCAGACCAAAGGTGAATTCCCAGGCATTGCCTAGTTGACGGAGCTGATCCGATCTTGATCCATCAGAGAGTAGCGGTAACTCTCGGATTAGCCAGTTTGCCTCAATGGCAAGGGAGTCATTAAAGACGGAGACCGCGCTGATGAACTGACCTTTGTAACTAAGTAGACCCGCCAAGTTGCTGAGGCTAATTGCGACAGTCGGATGATCATCACCCAAAGCTTTCTTCTGAATGGTCAGGGCTCGGCGATAGAGGGCCTCAGCTGCACCAAGCATTCCCCGTTCTCTAAGAAGCCCAGCCAGATTATTCAGGCTAGCAGCGACATCTGGATGATCTTGCCCCAGGGCCTTCTCTCGGATGCCCAGGGCTCGGCGGTAGAGGGTCTCTGCCGCGCCACCCTGTCCCTGAAGATCTAGGAGCCCTGCCAGATTGTTAAGGGCAGTAGCAGTAGAGAGATGCTCTTGACCGTAGAGTTTTTCGTAGATCTTTAATGATCGTCGCTGGAAGAACTGAGCCTCGGCGTACTTCCCTTGGCCCCTCAAGATCCCAGCCAAGTTATTAAGGCTATCACCGACATCGGGGTGATATTGCCCCAGAGCCTTCTCTCGGATGCTCAGCGCTCTGCGGGAGAGGGACTCTGCCGCACTGTACTTCCCCAGAACGTCTAGAAGCCCAGCCAAGTTATTGAGGCTATCACCGACATCGGGGTGAT
>RGNC01000277.1 GCA_010029175.1 Synechococcaceae bacterium WB8_1B_136
CGCGGCCGCGGGGCCTGGTGGGATGAGGGCCGCACCGTGCTGCACCTCGGCGATCGCCTCATCACCCCCGAGGGGGAGCATCCGATCACCAAACCCTTTCGCTCGCGGCACATCTACCAACGCCTCAAACGTCTGGAGGGGCCCTGCGGTGTTGAGCCCCTGAGCGTGCATGAAGCCGCGGTGATCGTGGGCATCGCCAACCGCTTTCGCTGGGAAGTGCCGGCCTCCGGCACCCTGCTGCTCGGCTGGGTGGTGCTGGCTCCGATCTGCGGTGCCCTGCGCTGGCGCCCCCATCTCTGGCTCACCGCCGGCGCCGGCTCGGGCAAGAGCCAGATCCTGGATCGCTTCGTGGCGCCATTGCTCGGCGACCTGAGCCTGGTGGTGGTGGGCGCCACCACAGAAGCCGGCCTGCGCCAGACCATCTGCTGCGACGCCGTGCCGGTGGTCTTCGATGAGGCGGAGAGCAACGAGAAGGGCGACCAGCAACGGATGCAGGCGATCCTGTCGCTGGCGCGGGTGGCCAGCAGCGAGAGCAGCGCCGAGATGCTCAAGGGTTCCCCCAGCGGTGATGTGAGTCGCTACCGGGTGCGCTCGATGTTCCTGATGTCATCGATCGCCACGGCCCTCAAGCAGGGTGCTGACAAGAGCCGCTTCGCGCAGCTGACCCTGCGCAGCCCCACTGAGATGGGCAAGGAGGAGCGGGAGGTGCATTGGCAGAGCCTCGATCGCGATCTCGAACGCCACATCACCCCGGAGCTGGCGCGGCGGTTGATCGCCCGCACCGTGTCGCTGATCCCGGTGATCCGCCAGTCGGTCGTGGTCTTCTCCGCTGCGGCGGCACGCCACTTCGACTCTCAGCGCCTCGGCGATCAGTACGGGACCTTGATGGCCGGAGCCTGGTCGCTGCTCAGTGATGCGGTGCCCACCAAGGAGGAGGCGGAGCACTGCATCGCCTGCCACGACTGGGAGAGCTACAGCCAGAGCACCGAAGTCCCCGACGAAGCGCGTTGCATTCAGACGATCCTGCAGCGCCAGGTGCGGGTGGAGACCGACGACAAACCCGTCACCCGCACGATCGGCGAGCTGGTGGAGCTGGCGGCCTGCCACGCCAGTTGCATCGATGTGAGCCAGGGCCTGGCCGCCCAGACCCTCGGGCGCCATGGCCTGCGGGTGGATCAGGACCGGCTGCTGGTGAGCAACACCGCCAAGGCGATTGAGCAGTTTCTTGCTGATACCGCCTGGCAGAACAGTTGGCCCGTGGTGCTGCTGCGCCTGGCCGGTGCGCAACGGGCCGGACCGGTGCGCTTCTGTGGCGCCGGCATGGTCAGCCGTGCGGTCGCCATTCCCCTGGGCGAGCTGTAACGAGCAGCCGTCACAAACGGGCCAGACATAACAGCAGCGGTAACGCCCAAATCACCTGCCATGCAATTGATTTGGGCCGCTGTAACGATGTAACGCTCCAGGGATCCGATAGAGCCCCCTATGAATTCAACGGCACATGCACACCCTCCGAATCAGCCCCTGCTGCTTGCTAAAGCCTCTATCTCTGAAAAAGGGTTACAGCGTTACAGCCACCCCTAGAAGCTCCTGCCGGCAAGCCCTCTCGGCTGTGACGCCCATCGTCACGCCGCGTCACACCTGAAACGGTCATGGTCACCACCACCTCCACCTGGCTTGATCCCATCCCCGGCCTCTGGCGGGATGAGGAGGCCCATCGCTACTGGCTGGGCGATCACCTGTTTCCGGTATCAATCACCGGTGTGCTGGCCCATGGCCTCAGCGAGACCGCCAAACGGGCGATCGAGGCCAAGCGGCCGATCTGGGAGCCGCGCGGCACCACGGTGCATGCCGCTCTGGAGCACTACAGCCAGGCCCGCTTCCTGGTAGGCAAGAGCGCTAGCGAGGCCCTGCTGG
>RGNC01000278.1 GCA_010029175.1 Synechococcaceae bacterium WB8_1B_136
AGTTCCGCCAATATGAGGGCAGTATTGGCTGAACTGGTCCCGCGGCTGATACCTCGATCGATGGCACTGCCGAACCTCTGGGGGCTCTACAACCTGCGCTCCTCCCCCTACTTCCAGGCCACCCTGCGCTCGGATACCGAGGCCACTCCCCTCAATCTCTTCGTGGGCCGAGAGCGAGAACGGCAACTGCTGCTCACCACCATCGGTAGCAGCCGCAGCTCGAGGCAGGCTGTTGCCGGCAGGCCCGGAGTCGGTAAGACCACCCTGGTGCAGGCGGTGAAGGCCGACGCCCGAGAGGCGGGGTACTGGACCTCCTCCGAGATCATTTCCTTGGGCAGTGAAGGCGGCTCAGAAGACCTGCTGGGCCGGCTGCTCAATGGCGCCTATGACGCCGTGCTGGCCAGTTTCCCCGCCGCTTCCGGACCAGCGATTGAAGCCGCGCAGCAGCTGGTGCGCAGCTTTCGCCTGCGCGGCGGCGGCTTTTCGGCATCAGCGTTTGGATTTGGGGTTGGCGGCACCCAAACCGAAGGCGTATCGACACCACCGAGTGCGCTCGTCCTTGATGGCCCACGGGTGCTGCGGGACCTGCTGGTCTACGCACAGGCGCAGGGGGCCCAGGGTCTGGTGCTGCACCTGAACAACCTTGAGAATCTCAGCGAGGCTGATGCCGACCGTGCCGCCGATCTGCTGCGCAGCGTCCGCGATCAGGCCCTGTTGCTGGATGGCCTGCACTTGATCGTGGTGGGCACGACCGACGCGGTGCGGACGGTGGTGCAAACCCACACCCAGATCCGTTCGGTGTTTAGCGATCCGCAGGTGCTCCAGCCTCTGGCGCTGGAGGACGTGCAGCTGCTGCTGACCAACCGCTACGCCGCTCTGCAGTTGAGCCCGGGGCAGCCCTGGCGCGCACCGGTGGATGACGCCGTGGTGGAGCGGCTCTATCAGCTCTTTCGCGGGGATCTGCGCGGAATGCTCAAGGCCCTCGAGGACGGCATGACGGCTTTGCTGGGGCTGACCAGTGCCGCAACCAGCGATGGGGCCGCGCCTGTCGGCATGGACGACCTGCTCTTGGTGCTGCGGCAGCGCAACCAGCAGGAGCTGAACGATCAGCTAGGGCCGACGGCCTGGGAACGTCTGCGGGCATGGGGCAACCGTGACCCGGAAGCCATTGAGATTCAGACAGGTCTCAAGACGCTCTGGGGCGTCAGCCAATCGGCGGTCTCCCAGACCCTGCAGCAACTCACCACCGCTGCCGCCGTGGAAGCCCTCCCCCGCAAGGGGCGTGATCCGATTCAGTACATGCTGACCGGAACGGCCCGGCTGGCCTTTTGACCGCGCACCATCACGGGCAGCGAGCACATCCATGCGCAGGTATTTGCTGAATGGCGAATACCTAGTGCGTATTTGGAGGGCTGTCACCCTCGCGAATACTTCATGCCTTGCCGCGTTGCCTGGCTGCCCACACATGCCTGGCCCAGCCGGGCTTGTAGCCGCGTTCCTGCTCCCGCTGCAGCAAGTCCTCGAAGGTGCGGCAGCCGGCTGCCGGGTGCGTCCGGCGTGGCCGGGCCTGCTGGAGCTGGGGGCGGTGCCGATCCGACCCGCTGATCTCGACCAGTTCACCCTCAAGCAGTTGGAGCCCGCGCCTCTGCTCATCGCGTTCCTCGCTCAGGAACAGATGGCCGCAGTCGGGGCAGACCTGTGATGCACTGGGGCAGCTGCAGAAGCAGACCGGGCAGTCCTTGATCGGAATCGAGACGGCCTCCCGGCGGCGGCGGCCAGTCAGGTTCCACGCGCGCTCATCGGTGGGCAAGCCATGGCGATGGGCATTGCCGACGTGATCGAGGATCACCGCCTCCTGCTTGCCCGGTGCGGGACGCAGGGCCCGGCCGA
>RGNC01000279.1 GCA_010029175.1 Synechococcaceae bacterium WB8_1B_136
TCTCGCACCCGGTGGTCTTCGACGCCCCGACCGGCGATCTCTCCTGTGCCGATCCCTTCAGTGCTGGCCTTCTCCACCGCGGGCGACGCTGCCAACGGGCTGCTCAACGGCTGGGATATCGCCACACTGCAGAAGTGGGCACTGATCTATCTCGGACTCTCCTCGCTGGCCTTCGTGGTGGTGTGGCTGGTGGGGTACCTGCGCAAGCCCGGTTGACACCGTGCCGCCGATGGGGGCTCACTCGATCAGGTTCAGCTGGCGCACCGGCGATCCCTCATCGATGAAGCCGTAGGCCTCGAACACGGCGCCATCGCTGTGGGTGATGTGCTGGCCATCGCTGTGGCGTTCCAGCAGGAACCCCTCGGCCGCCATGCGCCGCATCAGGGCTGCCGCCTCCTCGAAGCGGGCCGCCATCGCCTCCAGGCTGGCGCAGTCGGCCGTCAGGCCGGTTTCCTTCCAGGTGAAGTAAGCCATGGCTGCGGGGGCAAGGCTGCGGAGTTGGGAGGCAGGTCAGGGCAGCAGCACCAGACCCACCAGTACCAGTAGCAGGCTCACAGCCCAAAGGCCCACCACCACCTGTTGCTCGCTGGCACCACCCAGCTCGAAGTGGTGGTGAAGCGGGGCCATGCGCAGCACGCGCCGGCCCACGCCATCGGGCCCCTTGGTGGCTTTGAACACCCACACCTGCACGATCACCGAGAGGGATTCGGCCAGGAACACCCCACCCATAACCAGCAGGGGCCAGAGGCTGTTGCTCAGCAGGCTCACGGCCGCCAGGGCGGCCCCCATGGCGAGCGAGCCCGTGTCGCCCATGAACATCCGGGCCGGGTGGCGGTTCCAGAGCAGGAATCCAAGCCAGGTGCCCGCCATGGCGGCGCAGAAACCCGCCAGGGCCGGATCCCCCGTGTTGCCCCGCAGCATCAGCTGCAGCCCCAGGCCGCTGAACACGATGGCGCCGCAGCCGGCGGCGAGGCCGTCGAGGCCATCGGTGAGGTTGGTGGCGTTGCTCTCCGCCAGGAACACGAACAACCCCAGGGGCCAGATCAGCAGGCCGAGGGGCAGCACCAAACCCAGGGGCAGGTTGATGGCGCTGTCCATCTGTTGGGTCCAGGCTGCCCAGGCCAGGAACACGCTGGCGGTGAGGCCCTGCAGCAGCAGCTTGCCGCGGGGGGTGAGGCCGGTGTTGTGGCGCTTGGTGAGACTGCGCCAGTCATCCACGGCGCCGATGGCCATCGTGGCCAGGGTGATCAGGGCCACCGCCAGCAGCCGTCCATCGCCGGGGCTCACCAGTCCGCCCACGATCACCCCCACCGGCACCGCCAGCAGGCCGCCCATGGTGGGTGTGCCGGCCTTGTTCAGGTGAGCCTGGGGCCCGTCCTCGCGGATCACCTGGCCGAGCTTGAGGGCCCGCAGCTTCGGATAGCCCCAGCGGCCCAGTGCTGCGCTGATCACCGCCGCCGCCAGCAGCGGCAGGCTCAGTTGCGGGGCCTGGCTGAGCCAGTCGCTCAGGAGCGATACGGCCAGCAACAGCAACACCCCAAGGATCAGCAACCCGGTCCACAGATTGCGCCTGATTCGCCAGCCCACGCGAACGTGCGTAGACAGCACTGATCCGGCCAGCACCAGCATCATTGCCGCGCTCACACCATGTAACACCAGCACCTGGTGATCTGCAAGGATATCGCGTGCGATCTGCAGCTCATGCCCCAGCAGGTAAGCCAGGCCGCTGCCACCGCACGCAATGAACAGCAGATAAGCGAGCCAACGCTGCAGCGGCAGCAGACGACCTGCGCGGCTATGCTGACGTGCCGGTAAATCAACTTCGGCTCTGTTCATGGAATTCAGCCCTACAGGATAATGGCTTGCGCACAGTAATGAGAAAAACATCCA
>RGNC01000280.1 GCA_010029175.1 Synechococcaceae bacterium WB8_1B_136
GACGCTGGTGGAAAGCGGTGCCAAGTCGCAGTCGGACAAGCGTTTTTCCACCTCATGGAAGAACCTGATCGCCGATATCGAGAAGGCCGCTAAGGTGGCCCACGCCCATGGCGCCAAGCCCGCCAACCTCAGCGATGAGGAGTGGGCCATGGTTCTCAGCCACCGCACCCGCTCCGGTGCCCGGACCGTGGTCAAAAAGCCAGTGGCCAAAGCCGGCACCACGAGGTCGGTGGCGGATTCCAAGCCGGCAGCCGCTAAGCCGTCAACCACCAAGCCGGCAGCCAAGAAGCCGGCAGCCAAGAAGACGGTGGTGAAGAAGCCGGTGGCCAGCAAGGTTCTCGCCAGCAAGCCTGCGGCCGCGAAAGCTGCAGCCACCAAGTCGGTTGCCAGCAAGCCCGTGGCCAAGAAGCCCGTGGCGAAGAAGCCTGTCGCCAAGACAACCACCGCAACCAAGGGTCGGGGGGGATCATCCGTTGCCAAGCGCATGGCGAAGGCGGTCAGCCGACTCAGCACCACCCCACCGGTGGCCGCGGCCGCGGGCGCTAACGGGAATGGGGCCCTGGTGACTGTTCCATAGGCCGGCCCGCCAGAGCTACCAGAGGCTGCATTGGCCCCGCTGCCTGAGCAGGTGGTCGGCCAGCACCAGGGCCACCATGGCCTCCACCATCGGCACGGCCCGCGGCAGCACGCAGGGGTCGTGCCGACCTTTGGCCTCCAGGGTGGTGGCTTCCCCCTTGGCGTTGATGGTCTGCTGCGCCTTGCGGATGGTGGCCGTGGGCTTGAAGGCCACCCTCAGCACGATCTCCTCGCCGTTGCTGATGCCGCCCTGGATGCCGCCCGAATTGTTGGTGGCGGTGCGGAGGCTGCCATCGTCGCTGGGCAGAAAGGCGTCGTTGTGTTCACTGCCTTTCAGCAGGGTGCCGCCGAAGCCCGAGCCGATCTCAAAGCCCTTGGTGGCCGGCAGCGACATCACCGCCTTGGCCAGGTCGGCCTCCAGCTTGTCGAACACCGGCATGCCGAGCCCCACCGGTGGCTGGCGCACAACACATTCGATCAGGCCACCGCAGGAATCGCCCTCGCGGCCGATGGCCTCGATGCGCGCGATCATCTGCTCGGCGACGGCAGGGTCGGGGCAGCGCACGATGTTGCTCTCCACCGCCTCCAGGGTCACCGCGGCCGGGTCCACGTTGGCCTCGATCGTGTGGATGCGCTTCACCCAGGCGATCACTTCGGTGCCATGGGCCTTGGCCAGCAGCTGCTTGGCGATGGCACCGGCGGCCACCCGGCCAATGGTTTCGCGGGCGGAGGCCCTGCCGCCGCCGCTGCGGGCCTGGATGCCGTATTTGGCCTGATACGTGGCATCGGCATGGGAGGGGCGGAACGCCACCTCCATCTCCTTGTAGTCCTGGGGGCGCTGGTCCTTGTTGCGCACCACCATGGCGATCGGGGTGCCAAGAGTGACGCCATCCAGCACCCCGCTCAGGATTTCGACGCGGTCGTCTTCCTTGCGCGGTGTGGTGATCTTGCTCTGGCCGGGTTTGCGCCGATCCAGTTCGGCCTGGATCGCCTCGAGATCGAGCTCCAGCCGTGGCGGACAGCCATCCACGATCACGCCAACGCCACCGCCGTGGGATTCGCCGAAGCTGCTGATGCGGAAGAGATCGCCGAAGCTGCTGCCCATGGGGTCGATGCGCTGGAGCGAGCCTACAAACAACAGTGGCGCTGTTCCGGCCCACCACCACCGCCAAAGCCGGAGGCCATCCAGCCACAAAAAAGCCCCTGCGGAAGCAGGGGCTCAGATGGCTTAGCTAAGGCTTAGCCA
>RGNC01000029.1 GCA_010029175.1 Synechococcaceae bacterium WB8_1B_136
TTCTGCTCAGCTCCGAATGGGCCAGGCTCGCCGAGGGGCAATCTGAACTAACTGGACTGCTGGAAGCGAGAAGCAAGAACGGCCTTTCCATCGAAGAAGGTCTATCCATTTCGACCCAACCGAGATTTGGCAAGGCCAGCCTCGACGCCGTCAATCAGCAGTGGCGATACACACGCGATCCAGGCAACACAGGGATGGATGAATTCACCATCAGCGCTGTCGACGAAGAAGGCGCAGTGAGCCAAAAGACAATCCGAATTTTTGACTCTAGCGACCTTAACAATGACGGCGCCGTTGACGGCTTTGAAGCAGGCAAAGACATCAACAACGATGGCATCGACGACTCACTACAACGTTTTGTCGCAGCCTTCCAGACGTCGACAGGCTCACCCGGAGCAATTTCAATCAATCAGAATGAAAATCTGATCAACGACTCCAAAACTGGAACCAACTTGGCTCAGAAGGTCAGCCTTCTGTTCAAGGGCATCAAGGGGAAGGCCGAGTCGCTCGCGGGCGAAGTCACAACCAAACTGAAGAGCAGTATCACGATCCTTGCAACAGGTAGCAAGACACAAGCTCCCGACAATCTTGTGCTGGCCACATCAGACCAGCCGAGCTTCGCGATTGTGCCCGAGGTCAACGCCGTCAACTCGATTGACCTGGCCACCGAAAATCAGATCAGGGAAGCCTATACAAATCGCTTCAGCAATACCATTCAAACTGTCGATCTCTATTTTGGCGAAGGCGCCCAGAACTGGAATGCGCTGTTCAAGCCCGATGGCAAAGGCGGCTATTTCCTGTTCAATTACAACCCTCAGACTGGCCTCGGTGGCGTTCTGGTTGATCGCGACAACAACGGCAAAGTTGACGGCGCACGCCTCTACCTCAAAGATGGCGAACTGGGCGATTTCGATCGCAGCCGCAATGGTGTCATTGATGACCCGATCGGCTTGGCTTCTCTTGCCATCAATCCAACAGTCCAGATCAGCGCTGATGGACTCGGACTGGTGGTGGACGGTGTTGCCGGCAGCGGCATCTGGCTCACGTTTGAGGTCCAGTCGTCCCAGGCCTCCTGGCAGAACAGCATTGAACTGATCACCCGCAATGGCATTCAGCTTGGCTCGATTGGAGCGACCCTTGAATCGACCAACATGGGCCGCAAATCGGTCTATGTGGCAGCCGGCCAGGAACTGCGGTTCGCCCAGAGCAGCGGCAACAATCCGACCAACAGTGCACCCAACATCCAACTCAGCAACAGCAGCACCAACGGGTTCCGGCTGCGCCTAGAAGACGGCGGCGGCAATGACGCCGATTTCAATGATCTTGATGTGGCCATCAGCCCAACACTGACAGCCCCCGACACCAGCGTCATCGGCATGGGCCGACTGCAACGAACCGGCTCTGATGCCCTGATTGACCTGACCGGTCTTCCCTCGACTGGCAGCCGCATCAATCTTTCCATCAGCACCAATTCGGGGTTCATCAATCAGTTCGGCCTGGTGAAGGTTGATGGCGACCCCCTCACGGGCTATTCAGTGGCTGGTGTGCGGGCAGAGAATAGCGAGGCCTTCCGCAAGGTCGTTCGCGACAACCTGATCAACCCCTGGGGAAGCTCCATCAACATCGGTGGCACCACTGAACGAACTATTACCTGGGACGTCAGTGGCAACGATGTCGGCATTTATGCCCCAGTGATCATCACACCCATGCAGGAGCTCTTCACCTTCGGAGCCACAGCCTCCGATGGCAACAAGCATCTAAAGGTGATTGGCGAAAACAAGTTTGGGTTTGAAGACCTCATTGCCTCTGCTCCAAGTGACTGGGATTACAACGACTTAGCCGTGCATGTCTCTTACTCCTGACTCTTTTCTGCAGCTGTCCGGCCGGGGCACGCCGCGCACCCTGCGCTGCCGGGTGCTGCAGTCGCCCCTGGCGGGGGTGAGCGATTGCATCTTTCGGGGCCTGGTGCGGCGCTGGGCCCCCGATGCGCTGCTGTTCACCGAGATGGTGAACGCCACCAGCCTGGAGCTGGGCTTCGGGCTGCAGAAGGTGGAGGAGCTCGCCAGAGAAGCCGGTCCGATCGGCGTGCAGCTGTTTGACCACCGGCCCGCCGCCATGGCCGAAGCCGCCCGGCGCGCCGAGGCAGCCGGCGCCTTCCTGATCGACATCAACATGGGCTGCCCGGTGAAGAAGATCGCCAAAAAAGGCGGTGGCAGCGGTCTGATCCGCGACCCCGAGCTGGCGGCCCGCATCGTGGACACCGTGGCCGCGGCCGTGACCATTCCGGTGACCGTGAAGACGCGGCTGGGCTGGTGCGGCGAGACAGGCGACGGCGACACCGCCGAGCGGGCCGTGACCTGGTGCCAGCAACTCCAGGCCGCCGGCGCCCAGCTGCTCACCCTGCACGGCCGCAGCCGCGCACAGGGCTTCAAGGGCCGCGCCGACTGGGGTGCCATCGCGGCGGTGAAGCGGGCCCTCACCATCCCCGTGATCGCCAACGGCGATGTGAACAGCCCCGCCGATGCCCTGCGCTGCCTGGCGATCACCGGCGCCGACGGGGTGATGGTGGGGCGGGGCACCATGGGCGCCCCCTGGCTGGTGGGCCAACTCGATGCGGCCCTGGCCGGCCGGCCGCTTCCACCCACCCCCGGCGCGGCCGAGAAGCTGGCGCTGGCCGCCGAGCAGCTGCAGGCCCTGGTGGCGGCCAAAGGCGACCACGGCCTGCTGATTGCCCGCAAGCACATGGGCTGGACCTGCACCGGTTTCGCCGGCGCTCCGCAGCTGCGCCATGCCCTCATGCGGGCCCCCACCCCCGCCGCCGGCCTGGAGCTGCTGCGGCGGGCGCAAGCGGAGCTCAGGAGCTAGCCGCCGAATCCCAGCTGCCAGAGATCGCGGCTGCCGGTGATGGCCTGCACCGCCAGCAGCACCGCCATCAGGAAGGCCGATCCCACATGCAGGCGCCGCAGGCGCAGGGAGCCCGCGATCTCGGGCTTGGCCGCCATGCTGAACAGCAGCAGGCCGCACAGCAGCCAGCCACTCCAGAAGTGGGAGGCCCAGAAGCCGCCGCCCAGGGGGTTGTCGCTCAGGCGCCACACCTCCGGCTGCAGCCCCAGGGCCAACAGCGCCAGCCAGCACAGCAGGGCGTAGACCGCCCGCAGAGCGGGTTGCTTGACCCGCCAGAGGGCCAGGCAACTGCCCAGGCCGCCCGCCACCACCGCCAGCAGGGGCAGCAGGCGCGCCAGGGGCAGGGCCGCCACGCCATAGCTCCACACCAGGGCGATCAGCACCGCCACCACCGTGCCGGTGGTCACCCAGCGGCCGTGGTCGCCATGCTCCACCGGCACCAGAGCGGGCTGCTGGGTGATGCCCAGCCGCTGCTCCCGCACCAGGATCCCCAGCCGGATCGTGGCCCCCACCACCGGGTACACGAACAGGATCATCAGCACCGGGTGCAGCAGGGCGAACCAGTGGACAACGGTCATGGCAAGCAGCTCAGGGCAGGACGTCCGGCCAGACCTGCCGAATCAACAACAGAGAAAAGTAGGGCTGCTCCTGGCCGGGCACCGCGTGGGCCGGCGCCAGCAGCTGATCGGGCCAGCCCACCCGCTGGGCGAACAGGGCGCTCCGCAGCAGGCCCCGCTGCTCCAGCAGCGGCCGCACCCAGCGCCAGCGCTGCCCCAGCTTGAGCAGGGCCAGCACAGTGCCGCTGGCCGCAGCCTGCGCCAGCAGGGCCTCCAGCTCAGCGGCGGTGTCCGGGGTGGGGCGGATCAGCAGGGCGTCCTGCTGCAGGGCCAGGGGCCAGCGGGCAGCGGCGGCGGCGGCGGCCACGGCGGTGATGCCCGGAATCACCGCCACCGGACAGGTGGGGTGACGCTCCGCCAGGGCCAGCAGGGCATAGGAGGCACTGGCATAGAGGGAGGCATCGCCCTCACACAGCAGCACCACCCCATGGCCGGCGGCCACCTCGGCCGCCAGGGCATCGGCGGCGGCGTGCCAGGCGTTCCGGCGCGGTTCGGCTTCAGCCACCATCGGGAACAACAGCGGCAGCCGGCGCTGCTCCGGGCGGATCCAGGGGGCGGCGATCCGGGCCGCCATGCCCTCGGCCTCCGCCCTGGCCACCGGGTAGGCCACCACATCCGCCGCTGCGATCGCCCGCACCGCCGCCACGGTGAGCAGCTCCGGATCACCGGGCCCCACCCCCACCAGGGTGAGGCCGGCCCTGGCGGCAGCAGCAGCAGCGCCGGGGGGATACGGGCTGGCGTTGGCGATCACACACGGCACGCTGAGGGGCCCTTTCTAGGCTGGAACCCTTGGGCGCCATGGGCCGGGATCGAGATGAGCGAGCTGCGGATCTTTTCAGCCCCTGCCGGCAGCGGCGCGCCCCAGCCCAGCCTCTCCAGCAGCGACCCCGCCCTGATCGGCGAGGCCCTGGCAGCCCGCGGCATCGGCTTTGAGCGCTGGCCAGCCCGCCAGGCACTGGCGGCTGATGCCCAGCCGGCCGAGATCCTGGCGGCCTACGGCCCGGAGATCGAGCGGGTGCAGGCCAGCGGCAGCTATCCCACGGTGGATGCCATCCGCATGACTCCCGACCACCCGGATCGGCAGGCCCTGCGCCAGAAGTTCCTGGCCGAACACACCCACAGCGAGGACGAAGTGCGCTTCTTCGTGGAGGGCCGCGGCCTGTTCTGCCTCCACATCGGCGAGGAGGTGCTGCAGGTGCTGTGCGAAACCGGCGACTTCCTGCGGGTGCCCGCCGGCACCAAACACTGGTTCGACATGGGCAGCACCCCGCAGTTCACGGCGATCCGCTTCTTCGACAACCCGGATGGCTGGGTGGCCCAGTTCAGCGGCGATGCGATCGCCGAGCGGTTCCCGCTGCTGGATTGAGGGGGCGCGGCAGCGGATCCCCCACTGGGCGTCACTCCGCAGCAGTTGCGGCGCTTGATTGCAGCACAGCTCGCCACCGCCTGGGCAAAAACTCAGCAGATCAGCCAGCGGCAAGACGTGACCGCGAGACGCTGGCAACACTGAGGCCGCCCGCTCTTTTGCAAGCGTGTCTTTTTCAGTTCGGCGCCATCAGCGCGCATTCCACGCAGGCCTGCTCTCCCTGGTTCTGGCCCCCAATGCCATGCTGGCCGCCACCATCGGCGCCACCCATAGCGTGGATTTTTCCCCCACCTTGGTGAGCAATTTCTGTGACATCACCTCTACAGCGGGCTCCCTGGCCGTGGAGAAGAAACGGGGGCTGATCACCTCTGATGCCAGCCTGTCCAACAACTTCAGCGGCACCCCCTCAGCGGGCACCCTGTCGGTGGCGAGCAACCTCACCTCAACCGGCACCGTGATCGTGGACCCCCCCAAACTCTCGGGAGGCACCACGGCATCGACCAGCGAGCTCAAGCTGGGCAATGGGGCCTACACGAACACCCCGCAGAGCATGAACCTGGGCACCGATGGCAATCTTGCCAGCACCAACCTGCACGTGCGCTTCACCACCACAGCCAACAGCAACAAGTTCGCCAACGGCACCTACAGCGCTGTGGCCACCGTGACCTGCACCGATGACGCCACCCGATAGGCCTTTTGCCATCGGGGCCAGCATCGCCTTGTTGGCCCTGGAGTTGCTGGCCAGCAGCAACTCCAGGGCCCTTGGCCTCTCCCCGATGCGTCTGGAAACACGCCGGGGCCTGCTGCAGGTGAGCAACACCAGCGACCGCATGATGCGAGTGGAGCTGCAGGTGTTCCCCCAACGCCAGGTGCAGGGCCGCAACACCGCAGCCCTCGATGCCCTGCCCCCCTCAGAAGCCGAAGCCCTGATCCGTCTGCGCCCCTCGGTGTTCCGCCTCGGGCCAGGGGGAAGCCGCGTGATCCCCTACAGCGTGGGGCTTGCCAATCAACCGTTTTATGTATGCGGAACCTCGCAGCAAGACCTGCTTCAAGTGCGAATCTGTTCGCGCTGGTTGCCTTCTCCATCCTCAACGCCCCCCAAGCAGCCTTAGCTCAGATCTACCTGGCACCAAACCAGCAGTTCCCGCAAGGATCGCGCGTTTCGATCGACATGGGCACTGTTCGCTGCAACAGTGACGGGGGAGCCCTGCCCAACCTGAGCATTTCAGCCGGTGCCTATCCCGATCAGTGGGGCAACACCATCAGCGTTGCCCAAGCCAACAGCAACTCCTCAATTGGCAATCAGAGTTCGCTACTGGCCATGGTGAGCCTGAACATTCCCCTGGCCCGAAGCCATGCCAACTTCAGCTGCCAACCCCTGCTCAAGGACGCGATCATCCGCACCCGCATGGAGAACCTGCGGCAACTGGTGGATGAGGAGGTGATCAGTGAATCGCAATACAAACAGGCGCTGCTGGGGCTCTACGGGCCCCTGAGCAACCGCGAGCTGGCGCTGCCGGCACCACCGAGCAGCGGCGCCAGCATCACCCTCAAGTAGGCCCAGCAGGCCGATCCCGCCCTCAACTGTGGAAGCGGGCCTCGGGCCACAGGTTGGCCAGGATTTCCGCCTCCATCGCCGCCAGCGCCTCCAGCCTTGCCACCGTGGCCTCCCGGCCGAAGCGCTCCTCGCACAGCACCCAGTAGAGGCCGAAATGGCGCGCCTCGCTGGCCAGCAGCTCGCCGTAGAGGGCCCGCAGTTCCGGATCGGGGCTGTGGGTGGCCAGCAGCGCCATGCGCTCATGGCTGCGGGCCTCGATCAGTCCGGCCACCAGAAAGGAATCCAGCATGCGCTTGGGCTCCCCTCGACGCACCTGGGCCGTGAGTGCCGCGCCATAGGGAGGCGCCGCCAGGGGCCGCAGGGCCACCCCGCGCCGCTGCAGCAGCTGCAGCACCTGCTCGAAATGCTCCAGCTCCTCCCGAGCCAGCGGGCTCAGCACCGCCCCCAACCCCTCATCGGAGGGGTAGCGGAACATCAGCTGCAAGGCCACGCCGGCCGCCTTGCGCTCGCAGTGGGCGTGATCGATCAGCACCAGCTCGGGATGGGCGATGGCCTGCTCCAGCCAGGCGGCACCGCTGGGGGCCGCCAGCCACTTCACCCGGGCCGTGGGGTTCTCCAGCAGGGCGGTCATGCCGCTGCCCCCTGCCGCAACCGCATCACCAGACCCTGCAGGGCCAGGCCATAGCTGGCGGCCCCGAAGCCGCAGATCACCCCCAGGGCCTTGTCGGCCAGATGGGAGTGATGGCGGAAGGGTTCGCGGGCATGCACGTTGCTCAGATGCAGCTCCACGAAGGGGATCGCCACCCCCAGCAGCGCATCGCGCAGGGCGATCGAGGTGTGGGTGAAGGCGCCGGCGTTGATCAGGATGCCGTCCACGGCAGCGCGGGCGGCGTGGATGCGATCCACCAGGGCCCCTTCATGGTTGCTCTGGAAGCACTCCAGCTCCACACCGAGCCCCGCGGCCTGTCGGCCCAGCTCCGCCTCGATCGCCTCCAGGGTTTCAGCGCCGTAGAGCCCCGGCTCCCGCAACCCCAGCAGGTTGAGGTTCGGCCCGTTCAGCAGCAGCACGCGCATCGCCTCTGCCGTTGATCCGGCCTCCACTGCACCGATCGTAGGGAGCCCGACCAGGGACGCCGAAGCCACGCCAGGCCGGCTGGTAAGTTCTTGGGGTGTGGTTCGGGTCGGTGCCCGAGTGGTTAATGGGGGCGGACTGTAAATCCGCTGGCTCTGCCTACGTTGGTTCAAATCCAACCCCTTGGTAAGGGAGAGGTCACGAGTTCAAGTCTCGTCAAGGGCTTTTCATCCCTGGCTCCTCCTGCGGGTAGTGCCACGGTCTTGTCGCAGCCCACGGTCTTGCCGCAACCCACGGCTTTGCTAGGGCCCACGTCAAGGCTGCAGCTGCGCTGAGCCGCGTTCCGCCCATCCCCCCAGCCCGATGCTCACCACCTCGATCCCCGCGATGCGCCAGTCGGTGAGCGACGGCAGCACCCGCCCCCTGGCCTGGCGGATGGAGCAGCTGGAGCGGCTGGAGCAGGCCGTGCGGGCCCGAGGCGATGCGGTGCTGGAGGCCCTCGCCCGGGATCTGGGCAAACCGCCGGTGGAGGCCTACTTCGAGCTGGTGGCCGTGCAGCAGGAACTGCGGCTCACCCGCAGGAACCTGCGCCGCTGGATGGCCCCCCGGCCCGTTGCGGTGCCCCTGAGCCTGCAGCCAGGCCGGGCCGAGGTGATCCCTGAGCCCCTGGGCTGCGTGCTGATCATCGGCCCCTGGAACTACCCGTTCCACCTCACCGTGCAGCCCCTGGTGAGCGCCCTGGCGGCAGGCAACACGGCGGTGCTCAAGCCCTCCGAGCACGCCCCGGCCACCGCGGCGCTGATCGGCGAGCTGATCGCCGCGGCCTTCCCCCCCAGCACGGTGCAGGTGGTGCAGGGTGATGGCCAGGTGGCCGCCGAGCTGCTGCAACAGCGCTTCGATCACATTTTCTTCACCGGCGGCGAACGGGTGGGGCGGCTGGTGATGGCGGCGGCGGCCCAGCAGCTCACCCCGATCACCCTGGAGCTGGGGGGAAAGAGTCCGGCGGTGGTGCTGGCCGATGCCGATCTCGATGTGACGGCGCGGCGGCTGGTGTGGGGCAAGGCCCTCAACGCCGGCCAGACCTGCATCGCCCCCGACTACCTGCTGGTGCAGGACGCCATCCGAGCCGAGCTGCTGGGCCGCATGGGGGAGCGCATCACCGCCTGCTTCGGCGCTGATCCCCTGGCCTCGCCGGATCTGGCCTCGATCGTGAACACCGCGCAATTTCAGCGCCTCTCCGCCCTGCTGGAGGGGGCCCGCCAGCGGGGGCAGATCCTCTGGGGCGGCCAGAGCGATGCCGAGCGCCGGCGCATCGCCCCCACCCTGATCCAGGTGGACAGCCCCCAGGATCCCCTGATGCAGGAGGAGCTGTTCGGCCCGCTGCTGCCGGTGCTCAGCGTGGGGGATCTGGGGCAGGCCATCTCCCTGATCAACCAGCGTCCCAAACCCCTGGCGCTCTATCTGTTCTCCAAACGCGAACAGGCCCGGCAACAGCTGCTGGCGGGCACCAGCTCGGGCGGGGTGTGCTTCAACGACGTGATCATGCACGTGGGGGTGCCGGAGCTGCCCTTCGGCGGCGTGGGCTCCAGCGGCATGGGCAGCTACCACGGCCGCGCGGGCTTCGACACGTTCTCCCACCAGCGCAGCGTGCTGCGGCGCCCCTTCCGGTTCGATGCCCCCTTCCGCTACCCCCCCTATGGCGATCGCCTGCCGCTGATCCGCCGGCTGCTGGGGTGAAGGCAACGGCATTTCTGTGCCTTATGGGGACTGGCGCAGCCCCGGGATCTCCTTAAGGTTCACCCAGTCCACCCCTCACCCTCCATGCGCCGTTTCGGGAGCGCCCCTGTTGCCGCCCTGGCCCTGGCCCTGCTGCTGCCCCTGCCGGGCCTGGCCGGCGAGGTGGTGGTGAAGCCGGGCGAAACCCTCTCGGAACTGGCCGATCGCTACGGCATCTCGGTGCAGCGCCTGATGCAGCTCAACGGCCTCAAGGACGCCAAAGACCTCTGGGCCGGCAGCCGCATCCAGGTGCCCGGTGCCGGCAGCAGCGCCAGCGCCACCACCGGCCGCACCGCCGGCGGGGCAGGCAACTACACGGTGAAGCCGGGCGAAACCCTCTCCGAAATTGCCGATCGCTACGGCATCACGGTGCAGCGCCTGATGCAGCTCAACGGCTTCAAGGATGCCAAGGACCTCTGGGCCGGCAGCCGCATCCAGGTGCCCGGCGCCAGCAAAACAGCCGCACGGCCCAGCGCGCCCCCCCCGGTGAACCGCAATGCCAGGGAGCACAAGGTGCAACCCGGCGAAACCCTCTCCGAGCTTGCCGATCGCTATGGCGTGCCCGTGGAGCGGCTGGTGGCCCTCAACGGCCTCAACAAGCCCGATGAGCTGATGGCCGGCGACACGCTCCAGTTGCGCGGCACCGTGAAACCGACCGCAAAACCAGCGGCGAAGCTGTCGGCGGAACCGGCCGCGAAACCCGTGGCCAAACCCGCCCCGAAACCAGCGGTGAACCCCGCCGTGAAACCAGTGCCCACAGCGGCGGCGAAACCGGTCACCACCACTGCGGTAGCCAGCGTCGCCAAACCCGTGGCCAAGCCCGCCAAAGCCACCACGCCCGACTGGCGCAGCTACGGCCCGCTGCAGGTGGACTGGGCCAACTGGCAAGCCATGGGGGGCAGCTATGTGGCCCCCAGCCTCAACAGCGATGGGCAGCCCCTCTACCTGGCTGTGAACTGCGGCGCCCGACGGCTCAATGCCACGGGCCAGTCGGGGGTCTGGAAGAGCTGGGATGCCCCCCGCAGCGACTTCGAGGAGCAGTTGATCAACGACCTCTGCAAGGCCAAGCAGAGCTGAGCCGCCGGAGGAGCTCAGGCCGCCAGCTTCAGGGGCCAGGGCTCCCGCAGGAAACGGCGACCGGCGGGCCTGAGCCAGAGCCTCTGGCTGCCGTCGTCGCTCTCGCTGATCAGCTCCTCCTGCACCAGCCGCCGCGCCAGCCAGCGCCAGCGGTCCACCTCAGCACCGTCCGCGCTGGCCAGGTCGTCGCCAAGGCTGCGCAGATCCACACCACTGCGCTGCTCCAGCAGCGCCAGCACCTGGGCCGCCTGCTGCGACCAGTCCACCAGGGCCGGCTGGCTGGTGCAGCGATCGCAGCGGCCGCACGGGGGCACCAGCTCCCCCACCGCCAGCAGCAGGGCCTGCTCCCGGCATCCCGGCCCCTCGGCCACGGCCTCCATGCGCCGCAGTTGCTGCTGGGCCAGCTCCAGCCGCCAGGGCTCCGGCACGCCCCCATCACCGGCCATCTGCTGCCCCGAGGAACGAATCGCCCAACCCAGGCTGGTGCGGTCGTCGGGGTCGAACAGCACCAGGCAGCGGGCCGGCAAGCCATCGCGGCCCGCCCGGCCCGATTCCTGCAGGTAGCCCTCCGCACTGGCGGGCAGGTCGAGGTGCAGCACCAGCCCCACATCCGGCCGGTCCACGCCCATGCCGAAGGCCACCGTGGCCACCAGCACCGGCGCCGGATGGTCCTGGAAGTGGGTCAGGGCCAGGGAACGGCTCTCGGGATCCATGCCGGCGTGATACGCAATCGCCTCCACCCCCGCCTCGGCCAGCCGCGTGGCCCAGCTCTCCACGGAGCGCCTGGTGCGGGCATAGATCAACACGGCGCCGCGGGCCTGCTCCAAGGCCTCCAGCACATGGGGCAGGGGATCCCGCGGCCGCCGCCGCATGGCGTAGGAGAGGTTGTCGCGGCGGGCCGAACGCACCTGAATCAGGGGCCGGCGCAGCTGCAACAGGCGGATCAGATCGGCCCGCACCCGCGGGGCGGCCGTGGCACTCAGGGCCACCAGCGGCACCCCGGGGCACAGACGCCGCAGCTCGCCAAGACGGCGGTAGTCGGGCCGGAAATCATGGCCCCAGGCGCTGATGCAGTGGGCCTCATCCACCGCCAGCCCCACCAGCTGACCCTGGTCCTGAATCTCCTCCAGCAGCCGGCGGGTGGCCTCCACCTGCAGGCGCTCCGGAGCTAGGTAGAGCAGCCGCAGACGGTTGCTGCGCACCCGCTCCAGCAGCTGGCGGCGGCTGGCGGGATCGAGGCCGCGGTGCAGGCAGGCCGCCGCAATGCCCCGGCGCTGCAGATGCAACACCTGATCTTCCATCAGGGCCACCAGGGGGGAGATCACCAGCACCAGGCCGTCGCGCACCAGGGCCGGCAGCTGGTAGCAGAGTGATTTGCCAGCCCCCGTGGGCAGCACCGCCAGGCAGTCGCGGCCCTCCAGCATCGCCTCCACCACAGGACGCTGGCCCGGCCGGAAACTGGGCCAGCCGAAATGGGTCTGCAGGGCCTGCTCGAGGGGATCGGCCATGGCCGCGACCTTAACCGTCACTCACCGCCACGGGGAGGGCCGGGGCCTCCAGCTGATCCGGCGCCTCCTCCACGATCTGGAGCCGCACCCGCTTGCCGCCGGCCAGCTCGCCGAGCGACACGCGCATGGTGTTGCCGCTGAGGCTCTGCAGCAGGGTGAGCAGCTCCCGCAGGTGGGGCGTGCTGCTGCCGCTCTCCACCCACAGCCGCTCCTGCAGGCCGTTGAGCCGGCGCCAGCTGGTGTGCAGCCGCAACACGGCGCTCTCCAGGGCCTGGGCCTGGCCCACCGCATCGGCCAGCAGCCCCAGGGCATCAAGACGCAGGGCTTCCTGCATGGCCTTGTCCAGATCCAGCTCCCCCTGCTGGAAGGCCCGCACCGCCAGCCCCGCCTCGGCGGCCTTGCTGAGCCAGCGGGCGGTGCTGGTCACGTCCTTCACCCGCTCCAGTTCCGGCTCATCGCGCAGCACCTTGCGCAGATCCTCCTGCTGCTCCTCCGGCAGCTTGGCCAGCTCCTTCACCAGGGGCGCCACCGCCCGCGCCGGCAGCAGGTTCTCCGCGGTGCGCTGGCGGATCTCCTCGGGCAGGAGAGGGCTGGTGGCGGCGGTGAACTCATCGGTGAGCTGGCGCACCTGCTTGCGGGTGATCTGCTGGCCGTCGTTGGCCGCCTCGCCGATCATCAGCTGCACCTCGGGGTCGGCCTGGGCCGTCTCCATGAAGGCCCGCTTGGAGAAGTTGTTCACGCTGCTCTCCTCCAGCACCCCCTCCCCCAGCATCTGATCAGCCGACTCCGCCAGCTGGATCAGGGCGTAGGCGCGGGTCTTGCTGATCTCCTGCTCCCGCAGCCACTGCAGGAAACCACCGCCCCGGCCCTCGCCGCCGCGGCGCTCGCGGTCGCGCACCGCCTTGAGGATGCGGCCGCGCCAGATCTCGGTCTGCAGGTCGAAGCGGTCGCACACCGCCCAGGCCTCCTCGATCCGGGCCAGAAACTCCATCGCGCTGATGGTGTCGCTGTCGGGATCGGGCAACTCGAGGCTGAGGATCGAGGCCTCGGGCATGGGGAGCGGTGAACGGAGAGGTCGATGGTGCCACGTTTCGTGACGGCCGTCCGGCTCCCCCGCCCAGGCCGGGTACATTCCCTTCGACAGCCACACCTCATTCAGCGCAGCGATGGCCATCTCCCGCGGCGACAAGGTGCGCATCAAGCGTCCTGAGTCCTACTGGTTCAACGAAGTCGGCACCGTCGCGTCGGTCGACACCTCCGGCATCCGCTACCCCGTTGTGGTGCGCTTTGAGAAGGTGAACTACAACGGCGTGAGCGGCTCCGAAGGCGGCATCAACACCAACAACTTCGCCGAGAGCGAGCTCGAGAAGGCCTGATCCCCTGACAAGCCCTGACCAGGCTCAGTCCCCACTGACTGGCCAGAGCATTCTCCAGCCTTCCATCACCCCCGGGGCATCACGGACCACCAGCAACAGGCGCTGCTTGTGGCAGGGGCGCTCACCAGCCTCGGCCCAATGGCAGCCCTCAATGGCCTGTTCTTGGGCCTGGCCACCGCCAGCCGCGCGGACTAGCGGGCGGTGCAGGTTCAAAGATGCAGACCGGAGGATTCACCCCAAACACTCTCCCAAATTCTGTACAAGCCGTACAGAATTTGGGAGACGATTCAGGCATCACCTGCAACATCAGCGGTGAAGCAATAGCCGTGAATCAGCGGCGGCCAGCAGCCTCCGGAGCGCTTGTCGACCAACATCCTCAGCGCCCGCGCCACCCCCGCCTGGGCTGCGTGGCAGCCTGGCGCGCGAACGGAGAGCTGGTGGTCCTTGCCTGAACTGCCCGAGGTGGAAACGGTGCGCCGCGGCCTGGAGCGGCAGGTGGTGAACTTCACCATCGAGCGGGTGGAGGTGCTCAGGGAGCGGGCGATCGCCGCACCCCCCTCGACCTCCCTGTTCTGCGCGGCCCTGGAGGGCTGCACGGTGACGCAGTGGCTGCGGCGCGGCAAATACCTGATGGCAGAGCTGCGCGACCACGGTGAAGCAGCCGGCCATTGGGGCGTGCACCTGCGCATGACCGGCCAGTTCCTCTGGATCGACGAGCCACATCCGCCCTGCCCCCACACCCGCGTGCGGATCTGGAACACCGCCGGCCAGGAGCTGCGCTTCGTGGACACCCGCAGCTTCGGAGAGATGTGGTGGGTGCCGCCGGGGGAAGCGCTTGAAACGGTGATGACCGGCCTGCAGAAGCTGGGCCCGGAGCCCTTCGGCGAGGCCTTCACACCCGCCTACCTGGCGCGGAGCCTGGCTGGCTCCCGGCGCCCAATCAAGACGGCCCTCCTGGATCAGTCGCTGGTGGCCGGCGTAGGCAACATCTACGCCGATGAATCGCTGTTCATGGCCGGCATCGCACCGCGCACCCCCGCCGGGCAGGTGGGATCCAGCCGGCTGCAGCAGCTCCATGGGGCCCTGGTGGAGGTGCTGCACACCAGCATCGGCGCCGGTGGCACCACCTTCTCCGACTTCCGCGATCTCACCGGCACCAACGGCAACTACGGCAATGCCGCCTGGGTGTACCGCCGTGGCGGAGAACCCTGCCGCCGCTGCGGCACCCCCATCAGACGCGACAAGCTGGCGGGACGCGGAACCCACTGGTGCCCGCGCTGCCAGAGCTGAGGCCCCCCGGAGCCTCCTGCCCAGCAGGTGCGCCGGCGTGATTCGATGGAACCACACGCGTGCCGGCCTGTGACCGAAGCCCTGGCCCTTGAACTGACGGCTGCCATGGCGGAGATCCATCGCCGCGGCTGGTGCGATGGCACCGGGGGCAACTTCAGCTGCGTGCAGCAGCGCGATCCCCTGCGGCTGTTGATGGCCCCCAGCGGGGTGCACAAGGGACGCGTGGCGCCCGGCGATCTGATCAGCGTGGATGGCAGCGGAAGCGTTGTGGAGGGCAGCGGCAAGGCCAGTGCTGAAACGGCCCTGCACCTGGAGATCGTGGAACGCTGCGGGGCCGGTGCGGTGCTCCACACCCATTCCCAGGCAGGAACGCTGCTCTCCCAATGGGCGATCCAGAGCGATCCGGCCGCTCAGGCCAGCGGGGCTGGAGTTCTGGGGATTGCCAACCTGGAAATGCTGAAGGGGCTGGAGGGCTTCCGCACCCATGCCTGCGAAGCCCGCCTGCCGGTGCTGGCCAACGACCAGGACCTGGCGCGCCTCTCCGCCCGAGCGAAGCCCCTGCTGGCGGAGGCGCCCCACGGGCTTCTCATCGCCGGCCACGGGCTCTATGCCTGGGGCCGAGGGCTGGAGGAGGCGATGCGGCATCTGGAAATCCTGGAGTTCCTGCTGGAACAGCGCTGGCGCCAGCTCCTCCTCAACGCTTTGTCGCCCACCATCCGCCCATGATCGCGATTTCGCCCTCCACCACCCATCTCCTGCTGGATATCGAGGGCACCACCTGCCCGGTGAGCTTTGTGGCCGAGGTGTTGTTCCCCTATGCCCGCCAGCGGCTGGAGGGTTTTCTCGAGGACCAGGCGTCCGATCCCGAGATCTGCAGCCTGATTGCAGCCCTGGATGCGGCCTGGGCTGGAGATGACCAGCTTGAGGCCCAGGCGCTGCGAGCAAGGCACCGCACCGGACACACCCCCTGTACAGGCGGGGAAGTGGTGCCCTATCTGCGCTGGCTGATCGACCACGACATCAAGCTCACCCCCCTCAAGGATCTGCAGGGGCGCATCTGGACGGCCGGATATGCCAGCGGGGAGCTCGTGGCGCCCCTCTATGACGATGTGCCGGATGCGCTGCAGCGCTGGCATGGCGGCGGACTGGTGCTGGCCGTGTATTCGTCAGGATCTGTGGCGGCACAGCAATTGCTGTATGGCCACAGCCAGGCCGGAGATCTGTGCCCGCTGTTCAGCCATTGGTTCGACACCCGCACTGGCCCCAAACAAGCGGCGGCGAGCTATGGGGCCATCGCGGAGGCCATGGCGGTGTCCCCCGAGGCCGTGCTGTTCATCAGCGACTCCCTCGCTGAACTGGAGGCCGCAGCCGAAGCCGGCATGGCGGTGCTGTTCAGCGATCGCGAAGGCAATCCCAACCGAGAGGGCGGTTGCTTTGAGAGGATCGGCCACTACAGCCAACTCGCCCTACCCCATGGCGCTCACTGATCGCGATCACGACATCCTTCAGCGCAATCAGGCCATGCTGGAGAGCGTGGTGGAGGGCAACTGGGCCTGCTACGCAGAATTCTGCGCCGAAGACCTCAGCTGCTTTGAAGCCGAAACCAATGGTGTGCTGGCGGAAGGCTTGCCCTTCCACCGTTACTACTTCGAGCTGCCATCCGATGGCAACGGAGCGGCCAATCCCGTGGCGGTGTCGATGGCTCGACCTCACGTGCGCTGGCTCGCAAACGATGCGGTGGTACTGAGTTACACCCGCCTGACCCAACGCCTCGTCAACGGCGAACCCATCACCACCAGCTGCTGCGAAACCAGGATCTGGCAACAGCAGAACGGCAGCTGGAAGCAGGTGCACGTGCATCGCTCCTGATCCCCGCCAGCGCAAAAGCCAACAAAAAAGCCACCCCAAGGGGTGGCTTTCTGTGAAGTCATCCAGCCATTGAAGCCTGTTGGGCTAATGGCTGTTGGACCTGCAGGTGTTGAGCAAAAGTTTTACCTGGCATCGAGCTATTTTCTCAGGGGGCTACCCCCCAAATATCGTCGCCGC
>RGNC01000281.1 GCA_010029175.1 Synechococcaceae bacterium WB8_1B_136
GGGGGCCAGCCGTTGCACCCGCTCCTCGGGATGGCCCAGGCGCTCGCACAGCCAGAAGCCGTAGGCGGCCTCCAACCCCGAGGCCGCCAGCAGCCGCCGCACCTCCTCGGCCCCGCCGCGGCCCGGGTCGGTGAGCACCGCCAGGGCGGGGGGCCGTTTCTGCAGCGCCGCCGCCAGGGGTTCAGGGTCGCGGCCGTGCAGGCTCACCCAGGCGGCGTCCTGCCAGGGGCGGCCGATGCGGGCAAAGGCCAGCTGCAGCGAACTGGGGGCAGGATGGAAGCGCAGCCGAGCCGGCTCGATCCGCTGGAGCAGCTGCCGACCGATGCCGAACCAGAGGGGATCGCCACTGGCCAGCACCACCACGGGCCGGTCGTGGGGCAGGGCCGCCAGGTGATCCAGCAGGGGTTCCAGCTGATCGGTGGCCCACAGCGCCGGGCACGCATCCCCGCCCGTGCGGCCCGCCCAGTGCTGCAGGGCCGGATGCAGGCGCCGCGGTGCAGCCACCACGGCCGCCTGACGCAGGGCCCGCTGCTGCATCGGCGGCAGGGTGTCCGGCGCGCCGGCGTCGGTGCCGATGACCTCGATCATCCGGCCATTCTGGAGGAGGTGACGATCACAACAGGGATCGACCAAATCGGCCCAGGATCCCTAAATTCTCCAGATGGTTGCGGACCCCGGTCCCATGCGCTCACGTCTGACTGCCCTGCTCGGCGCCCTGCTCACCCTCAGCCTGGGGATCCCCCAGGCGGCCCGGGCAGAATCGGTGGTGGACCGGGTGGGTCGCACCGGCCAGCTCAAGGTGCTGGTGATGAACGACGACCTGCCCTACGTCACCGCCCAGGGCAACGGCTACGCGGGCCTCGCCATGGAATTCGTGGCCGAGATCCAGAACGAACTCAGCCAGGCGCTCAACAAGCCGGTGCAACTGGCACCCCAGCCGATGCAATCGGTGGATCAGGGGCTGGCGAGCATCGCCGCCAGCACCGCAGACATCGCCTGCGGCGTGGCCTTTGGCTGGGGCACGGCGATGGTGGTGGACTACAGCCTGCCCTTCGCGCTCTCCGGCGTGCGGCTGATCACCCCCCCCGGCAACGACGGCACCCCCGCCGCCCTGGCCGGACAGACCATCGGCGTGGTGAAGAACTCCCTGGCGGCCGTCACCCTCGCGGCAGAGGTGCCCAAGGCCCGGCTGGTGCCCTTCGACAACCCGCAGGCTGCTCTGGGTGCCCTGAATTCTGGCCAGATCAAGTTTCTGGCCGGCGACAGCCTCTGGCTGAAGGCCAACAGCAACAGCGCCGCCGGCAGCAACCCGCTGGTGCCCGCCGTGCCCTACAGCCGGGCATCGGTGGCCTGCATCGTTCCGGAGAACAACTCCGGCATCCTCAACCTGAGCAACCTGGCCATCGCCCGGCTGATGCAGGGCTACATCAACAACGACCCCAAGGCCCTCAGCCGCATCAACCGCTGGGTGGGTCCCGGCAGCCGCGTCAACCTCAGCCAGGACGCCATCAAGGGCTACTTCACCAACGTGCTGCTCAGCGCGGCCCTGCTGACCACCCCCTGAGCCGATTCCCGACCACCGCTCGCTGACACCCCCCCACCTGCACCACAGCACACCATGGCCCCCCGCTCCCTGCTGCATCTGCTCACCGCCATCGCCGCCGCCTCGGTGCTCACCGAAGCGGCCCATGCCGGCGTGTATCGCGCCCCGGACACCACCAATCCACTGGAGAGCCGGATTCAGGCCGTGCGCCAGGGCAGCTGGCAACCCCTGCTCAATGCCGAGAAGGCCTCCCAGGCG
>RGNC01000282.1 GCA_010029175.1 Synechococcaceae bacterium WB8_1B_136
CCAGCGCATCACCGACGACCTCGATCGCCTGCTGGAGGTGCTTCCCGCCAGCGTGCGGGAGGCGCTGCAGGCGCCAGCATCGCGGGAGCAGCTGCTGGAGGTGGTGCTCGACCTGGGCCGGCTGCCCGAGGCCCGCTACCCCGGCCGGGCCGTCGCCCTGGGGGAGGCCGTGGTCGAGCGGGCCGACCTGGAGGCGGTGGTGCAGCGGCTGGGGGCCTTCGGCGGCGACAACCGCGCCGGCATCGAGCGCACCCTGCACCGCATCAGCGCCATCCGCAATCGCACCGGCTCGATCGTGGGGCTCACCTGCCGGGTGGGGCGGGCCGTGTTCGGCACGGTGGCGATGGTGCGCGACCTGATGGATTCCGGCCAGTCGCTGCTGCTGATGGGCCGCCCCGGCGTGGGCAAGACCACCGCCCTGCGGGAAATCGCCCGGGTGCTGGCCGATGAGCTGGGCAAACGGGTGGTGGTGATCGACACCAGCAACGAGATCGCCGGCGACGGCGACATCCCCCATCCCGCCATCGGCCGGGCCCGGCGCATGCAGGTGGCCCGGCCGGAGCTGCAGCACCAGGTGATGATCGAAGCGGTGGAAAACCACATGCCGGAAGTCATCGTGATCGATGAGATCGGCACGGAACTGGAGGCCCAGGCGGCCCGCACGATCGCCGAACGGGGCGTGATGCTGGTGGCCACGGCCCATGGCAACGAACTGGCCAACCTGGTGAAGAACCCCACCCTCAGCGATCTGGTGGGGGGCATCGAATCGGTGACCCTGGGCGACGAGGAGGCCCGCCGGCGCCGCACCCAGAAAACCGTGCTGGAGCGAGCCGCCGAACCCACCTTCCCGCTGGCGGTGGAGATGCACAGCCGCCACCGCTGGCTGGTGCACCGCGATGTGGCCCGCACCGTGGATCTGCTGCTGCGGGGCCAGCTGCCACGTCCCCAGGTGCGGGAGCTGGATGCCAACGGCGACCTGCAGCTGAAGGACACCCCCTCCCCAACGCCGCCACTGCAACACCCCCAGCCCGCCGCCAGCGGCCTGCGGGCCCGCTCCGCCCCCCTGGCGCGGGCACCCCTGGCCCCGGTGCCCCTGCCGGATCCCGAGGCCACCCGGCCCGAGCCACTGCCGGCGTCGGCGCCGGCCCCCGCAGCGGACAGCCTGCCCCTGCGCCTCTACTGCGCCGGGTTGAGCGAGCCGCTCGTGGAGCAGGCCATCCGCAGCCGGCGCCTGCCCGTGATGCCCGTCGATCAGGTGGAGGAGGCCGATGCGGTGCTCAGTGCCCGCCAGCAGCTCGGCCAGGACCCGGAGGTGCGGCGGCGGGCCCAGGCGGAGGGCATCCCGATCCTGGTGATCAAGGCCGACACCCTGCCCCAGATTCAGCGGGGTCTGGAGCGGCTGCTGAGCCGCCACGGCGAGCCCAGCGCCCCCGCAGCCACGGCCCCGCTGCAGCCCGACGACGCCCTGGCGGCCCTGGAGGAATGCCGGCTGGCCGTGGAACAACTGGTGCTCCCCCAGGGCCGCCCCGTGGAGCTGCTGCCCCGCAGCGAACGGGTGCGTCAGATGCAGGCGGAACTGGCCGCGCGCTACCGGCTCAGCAGCGCCGTGTTCGGCAGCGGCCAGCAGCAGCGCCTGCGCATCTTTCCGCCCTGAGGCACCGGGGGGAACGCCGCGATTGACGAAGCCCCCCCCGCTGTGGGTAACTAGTCGGGTGCTTCCGGAACGGCGCCCTGGCGACCGATCTGGCCAGCGCGTTGGGCCGTCGCCAAGTGGTAAGGCAGCGGGTTTTGGTCCCGCCA
>RGNC01000283.1 GCA_010029175.1 Synechococcaceae bacterium WB8_1B_136
ACCTTGGCGAGCTGCAGGCCCAGTGGGTTGTGGCAGGCACCAGCTTGTTTGCCCTGCGCCACCAGCTTGAGCCGCTGGTTTGCGCAGACCTGCCCGATCCTCTGCTCGTCTACCTGCCCCAGAGACACGAGGCCGGCTGCCGGTCCACGTTGTTGGAGCTGATCCGCGCCGGCACGGTCTTCGAGGCGCAGCTGGTGAACAGGGCCCGCGTCTACCTGCGCGAAGTGATGGAGCCGGAAAAGGTGGTGCAGCTACTCAAACGGCCCGATCTCACCTACCGCGACATCGCCATCGCCCTGGAGCAATCGGGAGACGGTGGCTTCAGTCAGCTCAAGGCCCTGTTCCGCCAGCAGCTCGGTGGCATGGGCAGTCCACCTGAAAATGCCGAGCTGGCCCGGCTCTGGCTGGCATCCGATCAGTGCGATGCCGGTATCAGCACCAAGGGCCTGGAGAGCGAACTGCAGGATCTGCTCCACAGCCGCTGGGGCCTGGGCTTTCCAGCAGACGCCACCCTCGCCGACTGGCGCCAGCGCGCCCAGCGGGCCCTGCTGCTGCATGAGTTCCTCCACGACTGGCATGGCGATGAACTCACGGCCTTCGCCAAGCAATCCCTGCCCGTGGGCAAGGCCGCAGAGGAGAACGCCCTCACCGATGTGAAGGCCCTGCGCCGCAACCATGCCGGCGCCTACATCGCCATCGCCGCCCGCGTGGAAGAGGAACTGGGTCTGCGCGGGTTGATCAGCAGCGAACGGCCTGGTGTGCTCGGCGCGATCGACACCTTCCCCTGTGAGGAGCAGTTCCTGCTGCGCAGCGTTGATGCCTTCCTCGCCAAAGGGGAAGCCGCCAAAGCCCAGGAGCTGGTGCTGGCCCGCCACGACAGTTTCTGGCTTGTGGGCCAGCCCACCGATCCCACCCAGTCGCAGCGGCGGCTGCAGTGGGAATTGGCCCGCACCGCCGCTTCGCTCGGCCTGGCCCTTGATCAGGCGGAGGCCCAGCTGCCCAAGCCAACGGCGCCCGTCGAAGTCTGGTTGGCCTATCAGGCCGATCTGGCCCACCACGTAGATGGCCTGCAGCGGCGCCTGGAGCAACAGGTGGCCGAGCTCAGCGCCGCCGCTGTCGAAGTGGCCGAGGGTCTGGAGCTCCTGCGCAACCGCTACGAGCAGCTGCTCGACAAGCAGACGCAGCGCTTCACCGATGCCTTCCAGCAGGCCGGCTGGTTGATTCCCGGCGCCATGCCCCAGACCCGCATCTGGGCCGAGCGGGTGCAGCCGGGAGCCGGCCGAGCGGTGGTGTTCTGGGTGGATGCCCTGCGCTACGAGATGGGCGCCTCCCTGCATGAGCGCTTCAGCGGCTGGAGCCGCGAGCAGCTCAGCGATCTGCGGCTCGAGATCGCCCAGGCGGCGCTTCCCTCGATCACGCCGGTGGGCATGTCGGCCCTGCTGCCCGGCGCCGAGCGCAGCTTTGCCGTCACCGAAGGCGATGGCAAACCCTGCTCCGTGGTCGATGGCGTGCCGGTGGGCTGGAGCGATGACAAGGCCAAACGCCTGGCCCACCTGCAGCAACGCGTGCCTGCGGCGGTGGTGCTCAACCTGGTGGAGGTGATCCGCAGCAAAGAGGCGGTGCTGCTGGAGAAAGTCGCCGGCCCTGGCCCTGTGGTGATCACCAGCATCGGCATCGATGAGGCCGGCGAGCGCGATAAAGACGAATCCATCGCCAATGTGCGCGCCGACATGCAGCGTGAGCTCGACACCATCGAAGAAGCCGTGCGCCG
>RGNC01000284.1 GCA_010029175.1 Synechococcaceae bacterium WB8_1B_136
GGCCAGACCTTCAGCGATCCGGCCGATGTGAAGCGCCTGGCCCGCAAGGCGCAGCTGGGTGAAGCGTTCGAATTCGACCGCGAGACCTATCACTCCGACGGCACCTTCCGCAGCTCACCCCGCGGCTGGTTCACCTTCGGCCACGCCTGTTTCGCGCTGCTGTTCTTCTTCGGTCACATCTGGCACGGTGCCCGCACCCTCTACCGCGATGTGTTCGCCGGTATCGATCCGGATCTGGGCGAGCAGGTCGAGTTCGGTCTCTTCGCCAAGCTTGGCGACCGTTCAACCCGTCGTCTGCCGGAGGGCTACGTGCCCCCCGCTGGCTCCACCCTCAGCTGATCCAGAGGAGATCCCATGGAGAGCTTTGCCTACATCCTGATCCTCACGCTGGCCATCGCCACCCTGTTCTTCGCGATCGCCTTCCGCGATCCCCCGAAGATCGGCAAGTGAGTGCCTGGCCCTCCGGCCCGGCTGCTGCCCTCGCCTCGGCGGGGGCTTTTTTATGGCTGATGGCAGCTTCGTGATGCTCGCGTTCAGCCTGGCCGGATCTCAGCCTGTCTTGCCGCAGCAGCCCTTGGCCGGGCAGTCTCACCGGGGAGAAGGCTGTTTTCCTCCTGCGGCCGTGAGACCCATTGCCGCCGTTCTCTTCTCATTTCGTCAAAACCTGTCTACAATTGTGCAACCGTTCAGGTGGTTGATCGGGCATGCAATGCCCCTCTTGCCAGCACACCGATAGCCGCGTGCTCGAGTCGCGTTCCGCCGACTCGGGGCGGAGCGTGCGACGCCGCCGTGAATGCCTTCATTGCGACTTCCGGTTCACCACCTACGAACGGGTGGAAACGGTGCCCATCACCGTGGTGAAGCGCAATGGCGCCCGCGAGGCCTTCAACCGCGGCAAGCTGCTGCACGGTCTGCTGCGCGCCTGCGAGAAAACAGGCCTCGAGCCCGCCCGCCTGGAAGCTGTGGTGGATGAGATCGAGCTGCAGCTTCAGAACCGCAGCGGCCGGGAGGTGAGCAGCAACGAGATCGGCGAGCTGGTGCTGCAGGAGCTCAGTCAGATGAGCGAGGTGGCCTACGTGCGCTTTGCCTCGGTCTACCGGCAGTTTCAGGGCGTCAGTGATTTTGTGGCCACCCTCGATGGCCTCAGTCGGCTTCCGGGCGCCAAGCGCCTGGCGGTGGTGAGCTAGCCGCGGCTCGGCCTCGCAGCCAGCGCCGAGGCGGCAAGGCCGCCGCAGCGAGAGGGTGGGGGCACTTCTGCTTTGTATAATCGTGGATTCCCTGTCATCCGTCGGCGGACGGTGGCCGGGGTTCTCTCGCTCTGCCTCGGGCAGTCCGCCAGCTCTCCATGACCGTGACCCCTTCCGATGTCGGCGCCAGCGAGCAGGAGCTCGCCGTTGACGCCGCCGCTCTTCAGGACGACTTCGGCGCCGAAGACGCCGATCTGGATCTGAGCATTCCGGAAGAGGTTCCCAGCGCCGACGACCCCAGCAGCCGCGCCGCCGCCCGTGACATCGACGGTGTGGGCTTCACCCTGGATGAGTTCGCCTCGCTGCTGAGCAAGTACGACTACAACTTCAAACCCGGCGACGTGGTGAAGGGCACCGTGTTCGCCATGGAGCCCAAGGGCGCCATGATCGACATCGGCGCCAAGACCGCCGCCTTCATGCCGATGCAGGAGGTGTCGATCAACCGGGTGGAGAGCATCAGCGATGTGCTCGAGCCCGGTGAGGTGCGTGAGTTCTTCATCCTCAGCGAGGAGAACGAGGACG
>RGNC01000285.1 GCA_010029175.1 Synechococcaceae bacterium WB8_1B_136
GCCGCCAACTGGGCCTGCAGATCGGCGAGCAGCTGGTCGGGGTTGCGCACGGGATGGCGACCGGCTGCGAGCCGTTGCCGCCAGGACGTCTCATCAAAGGCGCCCTGCTCCAACAGGGGCACGTTATCGAGCAGCAGGCCCTCCTCCTCGATGCAGGTGCTGTGGGGCGGCATCGAGCCCGGCGTGATGCCGCCCACATCGGCGTGGTGGCCGCGACTGGCCACGAAGGCCACCAGCTGGGCGCCCCCAGGCGCGGCAAACACCGGCGTGATCAACGTGAGATCCGGCAGGTGGGTGCCGCCGTTGTAGGGGTTGTTGGACACCACCGCATCACCTGCCGCCAGCGGCTGGCGCTCACCGCGCTGAACCGCCGCCAACAGCGCCACCACGCTCTCCCCCATCGAGCCCAGATGCACGGGGATGTGGGGGGCATTCACCACCAGAGCGCCACTGGCATCGAACAGGGCGCAGGAGAAATCAAGCCGCTCCTTGATGTTCACCGAACTGCTGGTCTGCTGCAGGCGGGTGCCCATCTGCTCGGCGATGGCCGTGAAGCGATGGCTGAACAGCTCCAGGCTGAGCGGATCGATAACGGCCGTGTCGACGGCTCGGGCATCAGGGCTCGGCGCCAACGCCTGGCGCTCCAGCAGCAGGCTGCCACCCGCGAGCAGACGTGCACCCCAACCCGGCAGCAGCAGATTCGTGCCGGTGGGCTCCACGATCAGGGCGGGCCCCACCAGCACAGCCCCCGCCTGCAACTGACTGCGCTGCCAGAGGGGGATCGCCTGCCAGGCCCCATGCAGGTAGACGGAGACCGCGCCAGCCCGCGGCAGTGGCGGATGGGCCGAACCGGGAGGGGCGCCGGCGGCAGATGAATCCCCCAGCTGCGCCCCCTCGGCCAGACCGGGCCGGATCCGTTCGAGGCTGAGCCGCTCCAGCACCGGCGCAGCAGCCCCGGATCCGTGAGCGGGCGCAAAGCCGAAGCGGCGTCGATGGGCCGCGGCAAACGCCTCGAGCAGGCCCTCGCAGATGCTGGCGGCGGCCCCGTCCGCAGCGGCAGCCGGATCAGCCCAGGGAATCGGCAGGCAGGTGTCGGCACCGGCGCTGCGCAGCTGCAACGTGCAGCGGTGCCGTTCGCCGGTCTCGGGGGTCAGCTGGTGTGCCTCAGCCGTCAGCTCTGCCGCCAGGGTCTGCAGCAGCTGGGGTGTCAGCGGCTGGCGCACGCTGCGTTCGATCAGCTCCACCTCATCCGCCAGGCCGATGCCGTAGGCGGAGAGCACACCGGCGAGCGGATGGAGCAGCACCCGCTCCATGCCCAGGGCCTCTGCCACGGCGCAGGCGTGCTGGCCACCGGCGCCACCGAAGCTGCACAGCACCGCCCGGCGCAGATCGCGCCCCTGCTGAATCGAGATGCGCCGGATCGCCTCGGCCATCCGCTCCACCGCGATCGCCAGGCCCCCCTCCGCCACTTGCTCAGGCGAGGGCATCTCACCGGAAGGGCCGCTCCCAGCCGCCCCGAGCGCGCTTGCCAGCTGCTCGAAGCCCAGCCGTGCGGGCAGCGGATCGAGGCGCTGATCGCCGCCAGAGCCGAACAGCGCCGGCAGGTGATCAGGCTGCAGCCGCCCCAGCAACAGGTTGGCGTCGGTGATGGTGAGCGGACCACCACGGCCGTAGCAGGCGGGGCCTGGATCCGCCCCGGCCGACTCCGGCCCCACCTGCAGCCGCAGGCC
>RGNC01000286.1 GCA_010029175.1 Synechococcaceae bacterium WB8_1B_136
GCACTCTGGCCGGCTCAGGCGGCCCGGTGGCGAGCCAGGGCCGCATCCACCGCCTGCTGCTGGTCGCGGCGGGTGATCCAGTGGTGATACGTGCGGGTGTGGATCGCCACGGAGTGGCCCATCATCCGCGCCGCCACCGTGTCCGGCAGACCGATGTGGATCGTGCGCACGGCCCAGGCATGGCGCAGGTCGTAGGGGGTGATCGGCAGGGCGTAGCGGCGGAACTGCTCGGCCACCCGCCGGCCCACCTGCTGCAGGGTGGTGCGGCGCAGGTCGGTGCACACCGGCGGCAGCGCCGCTGGATCCAGGCCCAGCACCTCCAGGCCGAACCGCTCCACCCACTCCGGCTGGAACGGCCACACCTGGTGCTCGCCGGTCTTGCTGGTGGGCAGCACCCGGATCACCCGATCCCCCCCGGGGGCCAGGGCCGATAGGTCGGCGAAGAACACCTCGTGGTTGCGCAGGCCGTAGGTGGCCATCAGGCCGTAGGCCAGCCGCCAGGCCGGGTTGGGCACCTGGTGGAGCAGCTGCAGGATCTGCCCGTCGCTGGGAAGCCGGCGGAACTGGGCGGCATGCAATCCGTAGCCGCCGCAGCGCTCGCTCCAGTCGGGCGGGAGCTCCAGCTCCAGGTGGCGGGCCAGGGCCGCCAGGGCGGTGCCGCACTGCTGACGGCCACGGCTGGCGAGGGGATAGCTCTCGATCACGGCCTCCAGCAGCGGCAGCCCCACAGCCAGCCCCTGGGCCTCGGCGGCAGCCCTCAGGCGCCGCAGATAGGGCAGGTAGGCGCTGGTCCAGGTGGTGCGGCTGCCGGCGGGATTGCGGCGCCGGCGGGGATCGCTGAAGAAGGCCTGCTCAAAGCGCTCCAGCACATCGGCGATGGCCAGGGCCTGGGCTTGAGACTGGGCCTGGGCCTCCACCGGGGCCTGCCCCCGGCCGGTGGCTGGTGCGGTGGTGGTGGCGGATGGCAGCGCCGTTGTCCAGTGGCGCCACTCGAAGCGCTGCTGCTGCAGTTGCTGCAGCACCTTGCGCAACTCGGCCCGGGCCTGCTCGAGGCCGGGGCCATCGGCCTGCAGACCCAGGCTCAGGCGCTGCACCGGATGGCCTGCCGTGCCCCGCCGGCAGGGGAGAGGGCCCCTCAACCCCAGCCGGCCACCACGGCGCTCGAGCCGCAGGGCCACACCACTGGCCGCCAGCAGAGTGTTGTGCTCGCGGATCGCCGCATCCAGCGGATGGAGGGGCGGAGACGGTTCGGATCGGGCGGCGGACTGGGCCACGGTGAGGGCGAAACGGGCGTGCCGGCGCGGCGCCGACCCTATCGACTCCGCCCCGGAACGGCCAGGGCACGGGCGGCAGCGTTACGCTCAGCCCCATTCATAAGCTGGATTCCACGGGGCATGGCCAAGGTCGGCGTGCTGTTGCTGAACCTCGGCGGCCCTGAGCGGATTCAGGACGTGGGGCCGTTTCTCTACAACCTGTTTGCCGATCCGGAGATCATCCGGCTGCCGAACCCTGCCCTGCAGAAACCCCTGGCCTGGTTGATCAGCACCCTGCGGGCGGGCAAGTCGCAGGCGGCCTATGAGTCGATCGGCGGGGGTTCGCCGCTGCGGCGCATCACCGAGCAACAGGCCCGCGAACTGCAGAGCAGCCTGCGCCAGCGCGGCATCGAGGCCACCAGCTACGTGGCGATGCGCTACTGGCACCCCTTCACC
>RGNC01000287.1 GCA_010029175.1 Synechococcaceae bacterium WB8_1B_136
CACCTGGGTCTTGCCGTCGGGCAGCAGGTAGCCGAGGCTGCCGTTGTGGCGCACTTCCGCCAGGCGCCGAGCCAGGCGGTGGGCCAGGCTGATCGGCAACGGCATCAGCTCCGGAGTTTCATCGCAGGCGTAGCCGAACATGATCCCCTGGTCGCCGGCACCGATCAGATCGAGGGGATCGCCGTCGTGGTCGTCGGCCTCGTTCACCCCCTGGGCGATGTCGGGCGATTGCTGATCCAGGGCCACTAGCACGGCGCAGCTGTTGGCATCGAAACCCCCGGCACGGGCACCGCTGTAGCCGATCTTCTGGATCACCCCGCGCACCAGGGTGTTGAAATCCACCCGGGCGGTGGTGGTCACCTCGCCGGTGATCAGACACAAGCCTGTGTTCACCACGGTTTCGCAGGCCACCCGGGACGCGGGATCCTGGGCGAGCAGGGCGTCGAGCACCGCATCGCTCACCTGATCACAGATCTTGTCGGGGTGGCCCTCGGTGACCGACTCGGAGGTGAACACGTAGCGGGAGCTGGAACCGGTGCTGCTCATTCCCAACATCACACAGATTTGGCCCACAACCCTATTCCCACGCCACCGCCGCCGATGTGATGCGGTGCTCTTGCCAAGCCACGGCTGCCGGTTCAGGCAAGCGACAACTCGCTCCAGCCATGCACCAGCGGATGGGGTTCGGCCAGGGGTGGCGGCGTGGTCCAGGCGGCGGTGTAGCCCAGGGAGAGCTGGTGGGGAATGCCTGCGGCCACGGCCATGCGCAGGTCGCTGTTGGCATCGCCGATCAGGGCGCAGCGCCCAACGGCCACCCCCAGCTGCCCGCACAGGCCATGCACCGCCGCCGGATCGGGCTTGCGGGGCCGCTGTTCGGCGCTCCAGAAGCCGGCAAAGAACCGCTCCAGCCCGTGGCTGGCCAGGAAGTGCTGAATGCCGGCGTTGTCGTCGTTGCTGATCACGGCGCAGGTGATGCCAGCGGCGTGCAACTGCTGCAGCCAGGGCAGCAGCCCCTCGGTGGTGGCGCTGGCGCCGCGGGCATCGGCCTGATCCGCCTGGGCAAACGCCGCCTCACTGATGGCCAGGGCCTCGGGCCAGCCCAAGCCCACCTGCACCAGGGCCGTTGCGGTGGCCACCAGGTTGTGGTCGCGGCTGGCCACCGCCGTGATCCCGGCGGGGTGGATGGCACCCGCTGCGGCGCTGATGCCGTAGGCCCGCTCCAGCAGATCCCTCAAGCGGGGGCGCAGGGCCGGCTCCACCGCGTCCAGACACAACAAAACCCTGGCCGCAGCCAGGGTGGTGAGTTGGGGCTCGCTGACGCTGAGGGTGCCGTCCTTGTCGAACAGCACCGCATCCACGTCGCCGAGCACCGTGCCGCGCAGCAGCAGCTGAGCCATGGGGTGCGACGTCCTGAATCAGTCGAGGGTGACGCCCATGGGCTCGTTCTCCTCGGCCTGCTCCAGCAGCATCTGCTTGTAGCGGGCGGCCATCTCCTCGGCCTTCTCGAACACCTTCTGGGGGTCGGTGAGCATGTCGCCCGGCTCGGGCTCCAGGGCCTTGGTGGAGAGGGAGATCCGGCCACGCTCGGCGTCGAGGTCGATGATCATCACCTTCATCTGGTCGTTCACATTGAGCACCGTGTGGGGCGTCTCGATGTGCTCGTGGCTGATCTCGGAGATGT